>JAFZOA010000491.1 GCA_017550775.1 Ruminiclostridium sp.
ACGCCATTGTGCCGGTCGCGTCCTGTGTAAGGGTCTGGTCGATGCGAAGACCGATCTCCTTGCCCTTTATCTTTTCGCCGTCAACGATGTGATCCTTGATTATTTTCTCTGTTAATGTAAGTCCCATGTAGCTGCCTCCTGAAAATATTATTCCATGTTATTTATTGTACTATATATATTCTGATTTGTCAATGTTTTGTCAAGAAAAAAACGCCCGGCTTTAAAAAAATGCGTAAAAACATCTGTCTGACCACACTATAACACAGGTGCGGACGGGTCAAATGAACATCGCTGTGTCATTACAAATCCGGACGCACATACTTTCGTGCTTCGTCACGATTCAAATATGTCCGCGCAGCTTACACCTCAACTGTAAAATGTAAACTATGAAAAACAACCAAATGTTGTGAAAAAGTCAGGGGCATAAAAACGTCCTCCGCCGCAATATCACGGCGGAGGAACAGATCATTCCTCGTCGGACAGATCGTCTATGTCGTCACTGTCGTTATCCTTGTCGGTGAGCGGGAAGGTGGTGTCCTCCTCGGACGGGAGCGGATCGGACTCCTTTTCGTCAAGCGGTTCGTCCGTAACGCCCGGTGCATCGGTCGGCTCGGTCGCTTCCGGGACTTCCTCGTCCTCGGAGGTGTCGGACGCTTCGCCGTCCTCTTCATCATCCTCGGACTGTTCGGCATCTTCCTCCTCGTCTTTGGGAACGGTGGTGGTGTCCGCGTCGGAGGAAGCCGTCGTCGTCACGACTGCCGGCGCTGCCGTGGTAGCTGCGGTAAGGGTCGCTTCCACCGCGGGCATCTGAACCGCGTCATAGCCTTCCGTCGCATAGGTGATGCCGCTTCTCGCGATATAGTTCTTTATGCCCTCGACGATCCCGGCGGCGATACCCGCACGGTGGGTCGGAGAGGCGAGAGCGACCGCGTCCTGGATATTATCCACGAAGCCGGTCTCGACCAGCACGGACGGGAAGTCCTGCTGCAACGTGACATGGTAGTAGCTGTACCTTGCGCCTCTGTCCTTGTCTGCGCCGTCACTGTAAACATTGTTCCTGTAGTACTTTGATATCCCCTTGGATATTTCCGCCGCCAGCGGTTCCGACCACGACGTGAAGTAGTACGCCTCAACGCCCCTCGCATCGCCGGTCGCCTTATTCGCGTGAATGGATATGAAGATGTCACAGCCGTACTGACGCGCGTAAAGCGGGCGCTCCTTGGTGAACAGGAACTCGCTCTCGGTCTTTAAGCGCACCACATTTGCTCCGGCATTCGTGAGCTGGGTCTCAAGCTCCTTGGCTATTGCGAGCACCGCCTCCTGCTCGACTACCTCGCCTATCGCGCCGGGGTCGAGCACAGACGCGGACTTCCCGTAGCCGTGGCCGGGGTCGATCACGACGGTGAGCCCCTTGAGCGTGTTGACCGGCACGGGGAACGACAGTATCAGGTCGCCGTTTCCGTCATAGCGCGCGCTTTGTCCGAAGTAAACTCCCGGTTGGCGCAGTTCGAGTATCAGGCGGAACTTTGTGCCGTTGTCCTCGGTCACGGTGTCCCACTTGCCCGCGCTGAACACAAGGTTGTGCTCGAAGGACGGGAGCGCGGTCACGCTCGTGACGTTCTCGAAGGTTATGTACAGATGTGTCGCGGTGAAGTCGTTGACGTTGTAGTCGCCGTCCCACGCGGTATAGTAGCTGTTGCCGACAAGCCGCATATTGAAGCCTGTCCTGCGGTCAAGGTGCATCTTTATGAAGCCGTTCCCGTTCGAGGTGCCGACGGACTTCACGAAAAGCGCGTTCTCGGTTATCGCCGCGCCGTCTTCAAGAGTAGATGAAGCCGCGGCTATACGCTTGCCGGACTCGGTGACGTAGTAGCTTCCCGAGTCGGAGCGGTATATCTCCAGAGTTCCCGCCGGAAGCTGGGAGAACAGCGGCGAGGGTATATCGTCGGCGGTCTTGCCGTCATAGACGATAGTGTTGTCATTCGAGATCTTGACATACTTCACGGTCTCGTCCGCGGTATGCGCGGTTTCGAGAGTTGCGAGGATCTCGCCTGTTCCGGCATTCTCTGCGTCCTGCTTCATAACGACCTCGGCCTGCTTTACCGGCTCCGGCTTTGCGTTGACGGTGACGGACGCGCATACCGCCTCCATGCTGTACCCCGCGTAAGACGCGTGGATCGTTATCTTTCCGAGAGACTGAGCCTGTCCGACTATGCCCTCGGGAGCGGTGAAGGTGCCGGTGTAGCGCACATACGAGGAGTTCGCGTCGTCCTCGTCGGACGCACCCTGCGTCTCGGTCATATTCACGGTCGTGCCGTTTACCACGCCATAGACGGTCGCGCCCCTGTATGCCTGTGCGGTGAGCTTGATCTTGGTCCCGCCGTCAACGGTGAGGCTCTTGCCCTCGGCGATCGCTCCGCCTACCGAGCGCAGTACCGTTACCTTGCGGGTGATGTTGTAGGTATATGTCTTGGATTTGTGGCTTACGGTGAAGGTGTTGAGCCCGTCGGAGAGCTTCTTCTCGAAGTAGAAGTTTCCCGCGTCGTTGAGCTTTACCTCCTCGCCGTTGAAAAGTACGGGGAAGTTGCTGTCGAAGGTCCCCATGAATGTGACGGAGGCTTCGGTGGTGGTAAAGGTGAGGCTTGCGGGCGAGGTCATTTTCAGATCCTCGAACAGCGAGCTTTCATCGATCTGCTCGTTAAAGTATGAGCGCAGAGCGTCGGTGGAGCCGAGGGGATTTCGGATAAGCCCGGCGTAGGAGTTGAACGCGCTTCCGGAGTAGCTTTCCACGTCCTTCGCGACGGTAAGCTGCTTTAAGAGCTGGTCTGCGGCTCCCCAGCCGGCGGTATCGGTACCGACGTATTCGTTGTGGTGAAGGACATAGAGCGGGATCCCGCCGGAGCTTGCCACCGCGCCCCACCAGCCGGTCACTTCCTCAAACGGGAGTGCCTGGGAAGTGAGCGAGCCGTAAGCGCGCAGCACTGCGAAATCCACATATCCCTTCTCAATGAAGCTTTTCGTGTCCGCATGACCGTCGTAGAGCGCCTGAGTCGGGTCATTGGTGGCGCTTCCCTCGGAGTTGACCGAGGAGTTTGCCCACATATCGTTTATCATGAAGCCGACTGCGACGGAATTGTCGGTGCCGCGAATTATGTCGGCGGCAGTGCTGAAATACTGCTCCGCCGCGTCATACAGCCAGTTGTTGTAGCCCACGCCGGAGCCGTTGTCCATGTACGCGCCGAAGGTATCAACGTTGCGGCGGAGGTAGTAGTCATCGAGTATTATACCCGCGCAGGCGTATTTCAATGCAAAGCGGTGCGCTCTGGACACAAGCGTGTCTATGGCATCCGAACCGGAGCGGCACTCCGAGAGTGCATGGCCGAGATCGAACACAACGTAGGGGGCGAGCCCGTACTCATAGGCCGAGGAGATCGCCGCCTTTACGGGGTCACATTCGGAATCGTCCGCAGAGAGAGAGTAGTATGCCTTGTCTCCGCACATAGTATTGATGATGACGGTGTTTAGCCCGAGTTCCGCGAACTCCGAGTAGATGTTGTCGAGCTCGCTGTCAAGCTCCGAAGCGTTCCCGCCGGGGTCGGTGAAGAAGTCCTCCGACGGTGTGAGCACAGCTGCCCGCATATTTGAGGGGAGGCTGAACATCTGCCGTGAGGAGGACGATGCCTCCGGGTCCGGCAGCTCCACAGCCGCCTCGCCGAAGGTCACCGGAGTACCCTCGGACTCTGCGTGAGCGGGCATGACAAAGCCCGCCGCAGCTATCACCGCAGCCGCGAATATGGCAGAGATTCGTTTTATCAGTTTTTTCATCTTTATCTCCCTTTTAATGACAATTGCAGACCGTTTAAGAAGTTACATATTACAAAGACTCTGGGCTTTGCCCCAAACCCCGCCGGGGGCTACTCACTTCCTTGACCACGAGCCGGCGTGACGCTGGACCCAATGCTGTACCACGGAACCTGAACGATCTTGTTACAGACTAAACATACTTTTTTGACAAGCTGTAATTGACAATTATTGTGCGGATGCGCCGCATATCTGAATTGTGACGTGGAAAAGCGTGATAATAATACAGGGAACCTCTAAAAACCCATTTGAGAGAAAAAGAGCCACTTGCACCAACTGCTTCGTCAAGTCTCCTCACCTTGCGCCAGCAAGCTTTCGGAGCCTTTCCTTGCATTTGGCACAATTGTCTCATTTTCTCTTTCCAAAGCGGTTTTTAGAGGTGCCCTACAATTTATCTTTCGGCGCACATACTTTCGTGCTTCGTCACGATTTAAATCCGCGCGCGCAGCGCGCACCACTCCTGTAAACTGTAAACTGTAACCTGTAAACTAACTTTTGATAAGCGGTTTGAGATTGTCGATCTCCGCTTTTGTCGCGGAGGTAGCGTAGCCGCTGTCGAAAAGGTATGAGTAGCTGTACAGTGCTATGCCCGAGCAGCCGTGCTCCCGCGCGTACTCGGTCTGGCGTTTGAGTATGTCGGTGTGGTTCTGCCACTCGTACTTGCCGGTGCCTGCCCACTTGTCCTCGTTGCCCGCCTTGTAAACGGAGAGTCCCGCGTACAGCTTTGTCTTTGTGCCGGAGACTATACCCGCCCATTCGTCGACGCAGCTTCTGAACGGCACGCCGGAGTTATCAAAGCCGTAGTATATCTGCGGTGTGAAGTAGTCTAT
>JAFZOA010000492.1 GCA_017550775.1 Ruminiclostridium sp.
CACTCACCCCATTTCGTAATATTTAAATTACAATATTATCCAAGACATGCGCTTCACGAAGTAATGAGATTCTGTTTTCCGGCAACTTCCCGCTACGGTACTTCCTGCGGCAGTCCGAGATCCAGTAATTCAGTTTCACTCCGCTGCTCCCTACCACATCTATCGGTATATTCAGATTCCCATGTTCTGCATAATAATCCCTACAATCCTGCAACGCGCTTGTAAATTGCGCTTCCAATACATCCCATATCATTCCCAGAGACGTAAGCCTTTCTATTTGCTCCTTCGGTACAATTCCGGCATGGTAACGGCTTCTTAAGCCTCTAACCCACATACCCAAAGGGAAATTATCCTCGGGACAAACATATCCACGCTTCGGATTGATATTTCCATATTCGTTATAAAATCTCAGCGCGTGTGAATAGCCCGTTTCAAAAGGATCAACATTCCATTCCATGCCTATTTTGTCAAGCAATTCTTTTTTATCCTTGCTTAATGTACCTTTTTTGAAATTTGTCCTTTGTGATACGATCCATTTATTAAGACATATCCCATTTGAAGCTCTTGTATTTTTAGGCAGCGATATATTTTTATGTTTTCTATAGTATTCTGACAGCGAAGCATAGCACTCAAACCATTTTCTTTCATTGACAGATTGATGATTTTGTATTCCTATCGCTTCGAGCATCTCACACTGCTCATTTGTAAGTTTTCTTTTGGATTTTCCGAAATATGCTTTAAGCTGGTTCTCCCACCATATTTTCATCCATATTCCATCGCAGACCGTACCATTCGGTATATTCATGTGTAAATTCTTTTCATAGAATTTTTGAGCAAACGAATATGCTTTCAGCCATTTATCAGACGGTTCCAAATAAACACCTATATCTTGCAGTTGCTTTATTTTATCCGAACTAAGCGTTCCGTTTCTGTATGCCGCAATTTGAGCCTGTTTCCAACTTCTCAGACTTCCGCCGGTCACGTTTTTCAGATCGATCGGTATCGGTTTATGCGGATTTTCAGTCATAAACTTCTTAAGAATTTCAAAGTTTTCAATCCATGTTCGCTCTTTTGAATATGTCCAATCCATTCCGACAGAGTTGAGCAGTTGTATCTGTTCATCACTCAGAAATGTTTTTTTATTACTACGATAACGCTTTCTCAGGTAGAAAATATAATTCCCCAAAGGGAAGCCGTTTTTATCCTTGTATGAGCACTGCGGAAGAAGATCACCATTAGTTTCAAAATAATCCTTGGCGCTCAAATATAAATTATTGAAGTTTATATCCTTAAGCGTTATCCAGCGCATACCTAAAGCGTCTAGCTTTGCTTTTCTTTCTTCGTCAAGGCTTCCCGACGCTTGTCCGAGATATACCTGTCTCTGAGTATTGATCCAATTCTGGAGCGGATAGCCCTTGTATGTTGTTCCAACAGGCATTTCAATGCTGTGATCATGTGTTTCGTAGTAATCCTTCGCCAGTTCATACATCTGATCCCAGCTAGCTGAAAGGGTTTCATCAAGTTGTGCAAACAGCTTTTTGACATCAGCCACCTCGTCTATGATCTTGAACGTGTCATTTTCAATTAGGTCACTGCGTCCTGTTGCTTCATAAAACTGCACGGCATATTGAACTTCTTCTTGTATAGCTCCAATGCTGTATAGGTTTTCAACATTATTTACAATATCAAATATCAGTGGCACTGAGGAGCCGGCAGCTGTAAGAGCACGTCCAATCTGCTGTTTATACACAATAGGTGAAACCGTCGGACGCAGTAGTATAACGCCGGAAATATTGTCAATATGAATTCCCTCGTTAAGAGCATCTATACAGAATAATAATTTTAAATGATCGGGATCATTATCTGCTTTGAATTCATCGAACTGCTTATCCGCATTTCCATCAAGAGAATAAACCTTATAGATGTGCGGCATCTCGTCTATGTTATAAAGCCACCCCTTGCATTTATCTACCATTTCAAGTAAATGTTCGTATGTGGAACAAAACACGATAAACTTGGAGTCTATTGACTGTATATGTTTTCTGAATATTTCCCCTATGCCAACAGCATTACTTAACATTCTGCGGAGCTTATTCAAGTATTCTTCTGCCAAATCACGGGTTATTTTTCTTTTACTGTTCTTGACTCTGCGCTCATATCTTTCAAAATCCTCTTGATATGAATATACAGACAGCACATATTTTGGAGGCTTTATTATCCCAAGCATTATCGCCTCGCCCAGCGTCATTTCACTGGCAATGTTACCTGCAAATAATTCATCAGCCATATTGCGCTGATTGTCAAGATAACGAATAGCTGTAGCAGATAGTCCTAGTATCTTTGCGTCGAAATTATTCACTAATAATTTGACTATATTCTTATTCCACGCGGAGGCTCCGGTACGATGAAACTCGTCAATCACTACAATGCTATAATGCATATCCCGGACTTCTTCATCTGAGAGCATAGATAGCTTTGCGTAAGTCATGAACACTATGTTTTCAGGAACATAATCATTTGACACCTTTGCAAGGTTTTCAAGCTGTGTCTTGAAGATGTACTCCGACGGAGACAGCCAAAGAACAGTCTTATCGGGATTATCCTCACAGAGCTTAAAGCCAATGAAAGATTTCCCGGTTCCTGTGGGGTGAATGACGCATGCTTTTCCGACCGCTTCAAGCATAGCTACAGCGGATTCATAAGCCTCTTGGTTGTGCCTGAACAGTTCTATCGCCATGCTACTCGCCCCCTCAAAAACTTTCGCAAAATTCTTAATTTCAAGACAAAATCCGATAAAACGCAGTTTTTGAGGTGTCTTATTTGGCTTTTATTGACGGTATTTTGACGTTTACTCCCGTCATGCCACCCAAGTGAGCTTGTCCATAAATTCCTTCTTCCTGTCCAGAGAAGAATGCACATAACGGTTAAGCGTAATCTCAACGGAATTGTGACCGAGAATCTCGGAAAGCGTCTTAACGTCAAATCCAAGAGCTATGCACTTACTCGCCATTACATGGCGCAGGCTATGATAGTGGACTGACGGGAGATTTACGTTTTTAAGAATGCGAGCAAACCTGTTCTGCATAGTGCGAGGTTCTACGGGCTTAATTGTTCCGGAAAGAACGTAGTTATCTGCTCTGCCCGCGAACGCTATGAGCTTCTCCATAAGACATTCCGGGATAGGTATAGTTCTGGCGGAACTCTGGCTTTTAGGCTCTGTTATCACAAGTTTAGTCCTTTTGTTGCAATCGTTGGTCTGAATCCTCTGAATTGTTTTACTGACGGTCAATGTACGTTTTTCAAGGTCTATATCTTTCCATTGAAGCGCACAGAGTTCTCCTATACGGATACCGGTATAAAGACTTATGGATATACCGAGAGTTGTCAGCGATGGATTCCTGTCAATGTACGATTTTAATTGTACTTGCTGACTTTCAGACAATATTTTAATCTCCGGTTTCATACGCTTTGGCATGATGATACCGGAGATATTATTTTTTATGCTATATGCGGAGCCGGCATATCTAATCATCGACTTCAATAATACGACAACATCAGATATGTAGCGTTCGGACAGTCTTTTTTCTCGCATTTTATTCATGAGATCATAAACGTTCTGCGGTTTTAATGAGCAGCACTCTATTCTTCCTAATGCCGGAATGATGTGAGTTTCAAGCTTCATTTTGTAATTCGAGACTGTTGAAGCCTTTAACAGTGGGGCTTTAACTGTTATGTACTCTTCGGCAAGCTCCATGACCGTCATTTCCGTTACAGTGTATTCCTCTGGCGGTTCCGTAAACATCTTAGCTTTGAGCTCCGCAGATTCCTTGGTTTTGCCATAAAAAGAGCGATATTTTCGCTTATTCTCGCCTTTTTCATGTGTATAAATACGAACCTCCCAGCGACCGTCTTTGCGTCGATATGCGCTTATGTTATACATAATTTACCTCCGTTTTAGGAAATTGACAGATGAATTGTGCAAAACTACAAAATTTACTGTCAATTTCAGTTAAAAATGAAATAAGGCTTGACATTTTGCTCAAATTTTGATAAGATATTTGTGCAAAACCATAAAATTACACTTATTTATATATAGCATATCACAAATTTAAGAATTTTGCGAAAATCCGGCGCGGTCATCTAAGTCCCCGTCGGGTATTTTTATTCCGCAAGATTAATTATCATTATCCCTTTTTTCTCCGCAAATCTCACAGTCTGACCCGTCCCGCTCCGCCGGTTATTACAATAGCAAACACAGCAGTCCGCGAGCTCTACCAGCCTCTCATTCCTGCGCTTCATACAGTCATCGGTATAATGCTCGGACAGCACGTTCACACTGTCCGCAGCTTGCAGTATCTTCATATACCTCTCGACCTGCGATCTGTTCCAACCCTTGACCTGTTCTTCCGGCGGGCATGGCAACAGACAGTGTAACTGTATATCTCTGCAAACGGATTTCAGTTCTAAAACTATCTCAGCGCAAAACATATCCCAGCCCAAAGCCATTCCATCGACGAAGGTGTCTACGCCTTGTCCGATAAGCTCTATAAGCGTATCTTTCAGCTTTTTTCGCAGGTCATCATCATATTTCCCTATTCTGTGACCTGTAAAGCAACAACTTTTCACAGCAAAATCCTCTCATGGCGGTAGATAACGCAGGCATCATGTGGTATAATAAGCACAGCGTTTTCCGGTGATCGCAGTTTTTCGTAAAATAGTCCATTTACTGCAAAAGCAACGACAAAAACGATAACCACGCACATCCGGAGGTCATATGAATACGAACTGCTGACAATCACGCCGCCACCTTGACCATATCCATGAAAGCCCGCTTTCTGTCAAGCGAAGAATGAACATAACGGTTAAGCGTAATCTCCACGGAACTGTGACCAAGTATCTCCGATAGAGTCTTTACATCAAATCCGAGAGCTATACATCTGCTTGCCATAGCATGACGGGTCGAATGGAACGTTACTGACGGGCATTTTGCTTTTTTCAGAGTTGCCGCAAATCTATACTGTACTGTACGCGGTTCGACGGGCCTGTATTTACCGGATAAAACATACTTTTCTGCACTGTCTTTGAACTGTTCGAGCATCGTAATCAGACATTCGGGGATAGGAATAACGCGCACGGAGCTTTGACTTTTCGGCGGTGTTACAACAAGCTTTGTCTTGCTTTTTCCATTGTAATTCTTTATGCGCTGAACCGTCTTATTCACCGTTATAGTGCGGTTTTCAAGGTCAATATTCTTCCATTGAAGCGCACAAAGCTCCCCGATACGCATACCGGTATGCAGTGCCAGCGTTATACCGAGCGCGTTAAGGTCAAAACCGGTTTCGAGATATGCCATAAGCCGAGCCTGTTCATTACTTGACAGCACCTTGATCTCCGACTTGTTGAGCTTCGGCATGACGAGACCTTCAAGACAGTTATTTATCCCGTAAGCACGGCTCCCATAGCGATACACGGACTTCAAAAGCACAATAATATCCGCTATATACCGCGCTGAGAGCCCAGCTTTCATCTTATTTTCAATAAAAGCATATACATCACGGGCTTTGAGCTCACAGCACTTCATTTCTCCGAAAGCGGGAATGAGGTGCTTTTCCGCTTTCAGCCTATAATTTGCCTCGCTTGATTCTTTCAGGCGGGGCTTTATTGTCGATATATATTCAAGCGTCAGATCTCTGACGGTCATTTCCGTTAAACAAGCATTGTTCGCGGATATATCGCGAGCCGCAAGCATCTTATACTCCGCTTCTTCCGCCGTATTCCCATAATAAGAGCGGTAACGGCGTTTTCCGTTCTCGTCCTTGCCGAGCGATATGCGGGCTTCATAACGTCCGTCCTTGCGCATATATACATTTCTCATAATCATAATCTCCTTTTGTCTGAAAACAATTGACTTTTCTGCGGTTTTCTGGTATAATGATCACAGATTTTAATTCCCATATTTCATTATCATAAAATGGACTATTTTACGAAACGCCGGTGTATTTTTCTCTTATCTGCACCGGCGGCGTTTTTTAAAAAGGCGGCAAGCAATAGCACCTGCCGCCGTGACGGTAATTTCCGTTAAAATCCTTCCACTGTATAGTCAGCAGTCGGTGATCTCATTTCATACGCGAAATCGAAACTTGCATCCTTCAGCTTGATGATAAGTCCTGCGATAATGCTGAATATAGGTGAACTTACCGGAACACGCCCAACCATATCACTGAGCACGGTCAACGCTTCCAGTCTGTTCTTGCAGCCCAGCGACTGCAAAAGCATTCTCTCCTCAACTGTTAAAATGCTGTTCATGTAATGTACCTCCATTTATCTTGATTTTTTCTTCCGGTGCTCCGCAGTCTTTTCGGGAGCATCGGGCTTGTCCTGCTGCGGTTCTTCCCTGCGTTCGTCCTGCTTGCGCTGTTCCATGACCTCATCACGTTGCATATCCCTGCCGCCGGTCATAAACTCATGCAGCGGCTTGAATCCAGCCTTGTCAACATAGTAAGCGTCACCGCCGACAACCACAACATCGCTTATGCTGAGAGAATGTCCCTTGAAATCTTCGGGACGCTCTATGTTGAACTTCTGATATACTGCTTCAAGGAACTGTCCCATACCAGCGCCGTGAGCGGGAAGAATGTCGCTACTTGCAACATACATCTTCTGATACATTCCGATCTCAGGCGTTATACCGCGCTGTTCAAGATGTGCATACGGCTCGAATGATATATCTCGTCTTTCGGGCAGATCGTCACGGAGCTGATAAATCTCGAATGTAACGCCTTTGCGCTGATCTTCGGCAGGAGGATTTTTCATTATCTCCGCAAGTGCAGCATTGCACTCACCGAAGCTGCCGCGCATAACGACTTTATCATTCTGATACGCGCCGTTACCGTCCTTGACTATCCTTTGCAGATAATGTGAATGTACAGGCTTCGAGCCTTTTGTCATTTTTATCATATATTGTACTTCCGGCGCGTGTTCAGGAGCGTCCCACAGCATGGGACGGCTTTTGTTCCAAAGCTCCTGTGGGTGAATGAACTCACAGCGTGTCTTGCCTTTGCGCTCGCTGAAAATCTCCATAAGAGCTTTTTTCGCTTCGGGTATGCTTACTATACCGGACTTTACCGTTGCGACCTGTCCGTTCGCACATAACGCTTCGACCTCATATTTCCGGTTTACCGTCTGCGATACCGCGTAATGCTCCGTAGGCAGCGGTTCTATGTTATGTTCACGCTTGCGTTCATCAAGAGCCGCCTTTGCCGCTTCATACGCCTGCTTTTTCTGATCCGAATATGTTGCTTCCTGAAAAAGTCGGTATTCTTCGGGCGAAATATCCATTTCCCCGACCTCGCCGGTAGTAGTGACATAGGTGACATTCACCGATGTGACCTTTTTGTAGAAGTCCTGCGAACGTTCGCCCGATTCCTTTTGTGCAGCGTCATATTCCGTATTGTCGAGCCAGCCCATGCCCTCGACATTATATTCGTTAGCAGATGTTTTGTAATATTTCGTTTCCGGGATTCCGCGATAATCATCCCGTATCTCGACCTGCTCCATAGGCAGCAGGAATTTATCCTCAAAAAGCGCAGACAGCTTCGGTTCCTCTATCTCCGGTGCCGGCATTTGCAGCTCTTTCTCTCTATCCATCAGCTTCTCATACAGGAAGCACAGCATAACGGGGTGAGCTTCGGTCAGGAACTCCAGCCGCGCCCTGTCGCTGTCGAACGGGTAATCTCTCGCCTTATCCTTGACTGCTTGTGAAAAGCGTCCGTCCTGATCTTTGAGCTGAATTGTCGCAGCTATCGTGTACAGAGCCCTTTTCAAGCCAAACTGTTCTTCGAGGCCTTTGACCACGCTTCCGATGTCGTGAGCCGCATACCGCGCCGAAAGGTTCTCATTTATGTACTTTATGCAAGCCTTTGAAGCGCGCAGACTGTTTCGCCATTCCTGTTCCCGCGAACTCTGTTTTGCCGCCATATATGACATGGTACATATCGGTATGTCCTTGAATGTCGCGGGAGCTTCCGGTCTTGTTTCGGGAATGACAGGCTTTGCCGCTTCTTTGGCAGCAGGAGAGCTCGCAGCTTTCTCCGCTTTCGCCTGATCATAACCAGCCTTGACCTTTGCCACAGCCGCTTCATAGCGCAGAATATCGGCTTTGTTTATCGTGATAGTCGTTGTCGAGCCGCTTTTCAATCCGCTGAACCGTACACCGTCCGCGTCAAGCTGTTTTGCAACATTCTCCGCGTGGCGGTTTTTGAGTTTCGGGTAATACTGCAATTCACTTCTGTCACCGAGCTGCTCATACGGCGTATTGCCGATAATATTGGGATTTTTCGGCTTCTCAGGTACGCTGTGAATCGTTGCCGGAGCTTCATGCTCATACTCAGAAGGCGGAAACGGATATTCGGGCACGGGTGGAGGTTCAGGATAACCGTAGTACTCTGCCGCAGACGGAGCTTCATACCGCTGTTCACTCCGCGCCGGACGTGCGGGAGCGTCATACTGTGGTGCAGGCGCGGAATAACCCACAGGCTGCCGCTGATACGGCGCGGAGCGTTCCGTCCTTCCGTTTAACTGCGAATACATAGCCTTGACTTTTGTTACAGCCGCTTCATATCTGGGAATATCCCTCTTGTTTATCGTTATCGTAGTCGTAAACCCCTTGCGAACGCCGCTGAACCGCACTCCGTCTGCTTCAAGCTGCTTTGCTATGTTGTCCGCATGACGGTTTTTGAGATTCGGATAATACTGCAACTCGTTCCTACCGCCGAGCGCTTCATAGGGCGTATTTCCGAGTATGTTCGGATTTTTAGGTTCAGCCGCATAGGGCTGCTGATAGTTTGGCATTTTCTCCTCCTTTTTGGTGTTTTTCTCCGAGACCGGAGCATCAAACTCCAGTTGTGCCGCATACTGATAGTCGGGTACGGCAAAGCTGTCACTTCTTCCCGCTGCTTCGATTTCATTACGGGACAGCGCTACCTCTCCGTTGATATATACATCAAGGTCTTTGTCCCACATTTCGAGCGCGACAGCCTTTGAAACTGTCATAAGCCCCTCGGCATCGGCTTTCGTTCGATTCTTATTATCCTCTTTTTCGATACCGAAGAAGCCGTCAAATGTCTCTATCTCATAGCGTTCAAGAGCCATACCCTCGGAATTATCGGGATAAAGCAGATACACAGCCTCGCCGCGGTCGAATGCTTCAAGCGCAGCTTCCTTACTGCCCAGCGGTGTCATGTACGAAAAATCATAACCGTAGTTCATACGCTGTTTTATTATCGCTTCTGTATCTGCAATCAGTTTGACAGTTTCCTCGAAGTCCTCATGATCGGCGGCGAACACCTTAATAGCTTTGATCTCAGTCTCGTCATAAACAAGCCCGCCATCAATGCCGTGCTCGATAATAAGCTCCGCTTTCTGAATGTTATTGAGCTCGTCATCAGCTATAATATCCTCGACTGAAAGCTCTCGCTTCTGCATTTTCAGCAACTCGGATTCCACGCCGGATATGATAGTTTTCGCCGCAGTCTGTATCTCCTGCAAAACCTTCTGTAACTGTTCAAGCGTTTTTCCGTTCGTCCAAGTCGCTATGTACGGGAAAGAGTAATCAGATGTATCTATCCCGAAGTGCTCCGCAACAATAAACGCAGTGGATTCAGCCTGTATCTCCTTTTCATTTCTGGGAGATTTAGCAGTAACTATCTTCTTGTCGGGGTCGTGCAGCAGACAATGCGCGGTCTCATGGAACACGGTCTTTACCGTCTGCGTATCGCTCATTCCCGTCTTTATCACAATGCGCTTGCTTTCGGGATTGTAGTAGCCCTTTGCGCTGCCGCGAATGTCCTCAAATTCAATGTTTATGCCCGTGACCTTGTGCAGCGCCTTAAAAATCGCTTCCATTTTAGCGGAATCAATATCGCCCTTCAGTTCCTCGACCGGCTCAGGAATGGGAGCACCCTCCGTCTGCGACACATCAAACACATACGCTTTTTTGAATGCGATACCTGTGACATTCTCTGAAACGGTCTCCATTTTCTCTGTGCCGTCCTCGTTGTAGAGCAGATTTCCGAACTCGTCCTTTGCCGGACGTTCATATTCCTCATACTGATTTGTCTTGTACCGTACGGGAGCCAGTATCGGGATACCGGCTTCACCTTTCTTGACCTGTCTGCCGAGCTGCTTCCACTTGCCGTAAGCCGCAACAAAGGACGCATCGGGACGAGCGCGATTTATCAGCATTGTATTATTTGCGGAGTAGTCCGTGAATTTAGCCGAGAATTTCAGGTATTCAACGTATTTTTCGGATGTGAACACCGAGCGAACGCCCTCGTCAATGCGCTTGAAAAGTTCCTCCATTTCTTCCTGCTTCTTCTGTCGGTATGCAGCGTTTTCTTCCGCAGAATAGCCTTTTCTCGCCCTTTTGTTGACCTCCTTTCCGCTTATCTCGCCTTATTCTTCGGTTTCTGCTGAACTTCCGGCGCTGGAGTTTCCCTGCTCTCCGTCTGCGGCTCCTTCTTCTTTGCCTGTTCTTCATTCTTACGATCAATGGAATACTGTATATCATCCGCGGTCTCCTCAATTGCCAATCCAATATCGTAGAGCGCATGAAACTCGCTGTTCGTACACCATGTCTCATATATCTCGTCAAGCGTATTCGTGCTCGACAGCAGTGCCGCATACTGCTTTTCAGGAAGCGACGGGGACTGACCAGCAAGGAAATCGAGAATATCGTTTTTGGTGACTATCTGATATGCCGAGTCCACTATCTCATCCGGGGACTTCTTTTTTATGTCCGCAATAAAGCTGTCGTATTCCCCCTGCATCTTTTCATACAGCTTGCTTTCGTACCGGCTCTGAATGAACTTTTCCCGAAGTCTCTCAAGGCCGCTTGCAGTAATGTTCCGGTCGGGATATTCGCTGATGATCTCCGCAGCGCTATCGCGAAACTCCTCCCAATCCGGAAGTTTCATATATTCTCTGACTTTAACTGCCAAATCGTAGTCCTTTACAAATATAGCGTCTCCGGCATCCAGCGACTCCTTAACATCGGTTACATCATAGTAATAATTAAATCCCTCGCAGGCACGAAGCTGAACGCCGAGCTTATCAAGTTCTGCTGCAACATCAGGCTCCAGCGTCAGCGAAGCGTATTCCGTAGGATAATAAACTTCCGCTTTTATCATCTCAACCGCCTTTGAATAGGTACATTCCTCATAAGCCAGCGATACAAAAGCGTTTGTCGCAGTCGAATGATACAACGTGTCGTTTTTTATGCTGTCAAGAAACTCGTCCAGATATTTCTCGTAGTTTCTCTGAAACCGCGAGAACTCTATAATGTGATCTAAGTCACGCTCGTCTATAAGACCTCTGCGGTATGCGTCACACAGCTTGTTAATTGATTGTGCTGTAAATAGGCTGTCAGCCATATTCCTAGCGTCAGTTGTAGGACGCTGCGCCATTATTGACAGTGATACATCGCTGTACCCCTGCGTAATGACCTTGCGCATTTCCCTTTCATTGAGCTTTTCTGCAAGCACATTCAAGCTCTCATCTCTTGTCATATTATTCCCCCTATCTTACTTTTGGCTTAACTGTATTCTGCTTCATGACCGGCTTTACCGGAACAGCGTCCGCGACCTTTACACTTTGCTGTTGTCCGGTCCTATTTCTGTCGTCATCACGGCTTTCGTCAACGGTAGGCTCGTCCTCGTCAAGCGAATCGTCTATTATCGGTATCGGCTCATCTTCGTCATCATCAAAAGCGTGATTTTTTGATAATTCAAGGTTCACCACCGCAAGCCGCTGTATTTTGGCTTCAAGTTCCTCTGCGTGTTCAAAGGGCTTTGCGAGATCTTCCTTTGCACGTTCAAGGTTAGAGCGCGCCTGTTCGAGATCTTGTGTCACCTTTTTGATTTTCTGACTTATCTGTATACCCGTCAGGTTCTCTATACGGCGCATATTTCCGAGAGGATTGTTCGAGGATATTTCCGTTGAATATTTCAGATTACCCTTTAATACCGCAACCGCGGGAGAGCCCTCACCGAAAAATGTTCCGTTCGCGCTGTTGGGCTCAACACTAAGCTCGAAGCCAAAGTATGTACCGACCGGGACAGGCTCATTCTTCGCAAGACATTTAATAATAGCCTTCTCTACCGCTTCACCGGCTTCGCTTCTTTCCGTGACTTTCTTCCCGTCTATAACCATTTCAAACTCGGCATCTTAGGGATGACGCTCCTGAAAGTCCTTTAAATCAGTGCTTGCCTTTTGAAGTATAGCAGCATAACTTTCAATTCTCACCGGCAGCGACCTCTCCACCATATCCTGCAACTTGAATCGCGAACTCTGATATGCAGTCTCCAGCGTTTTCAGCGTTGCAATATCGTTATCAAGCTGAATCTTTTCCTTTATCATAGGATTTCCGGACGCGATAGCCTGCATCTGCGAATATGTCAGAACGGTCTCATCAACATCTTCCGAAACGCGCACGGGGTCTTTGCTTGTCATTATCTGTGAAATAAACTTCGCCTTATTAGTGATTATCCCCATCATATAACTGTCGAAGGTGTTTTCGGTGAGATAATGATAGATACCGATTTCAGAGAAATTGTTTCCCTGTCGCACACCGCGACCGTCCTGCTGGGTCAGATCAGCAGGCTTCCACGGTATGTCAAGATGATGTATAGCACATATCCTATCCTGTACGTTCGCACCCGTGCCGAGCTTCGTTGTACTTGCGAGGATGAAGCGCTTTTCTCCTGCACGAAGCTTCTCATACATTTCCGCTCTTGCCTTGTCTGTCTGCGCGTCGCCCGCGAAGCATATTTCATCACGGGGAATACCGCGCTTTACAAGCTCCTCCTTGATCGCTTCATATACCGAGAAATGTCCGTCATCATCATTTACCGCTATATCACAAAAAACGATCTGAACGCCCTTTTCCGCCATAGTATCGTAATAATTCTTTTCGAGATTGTCGATAAGCATCATCACCTTGCTGTCGGGAGCCGGCTGTACCTCCGGATATATACATCTGCTGTCCAGTCCGAGCAGGCGCGCTTCGTGCGTAATGCGCAGCATGTTGTCCTCGCGCGGATCAACATTGCCGCCGTGTATCGCTTCGCTTCTTTTGGCAAGTACCCTCATGTATTCCTTCTGGTAAGCATCCGGCTTTGCAACAACAACTATCGGTTCGCCGGTTTTCAGTTCCGGGACTTTCAGCTTTATCATATCCTGCGTCTGAATATCCGCAAACTCCTTGTACATCTGCATGAGTTCCGGGATATTCACGAACTTTGAAAACCTGTTTTTCATCTGGAAGCCGTTTCCTGCAGGCTTTATTTCAAGCTGCGACACGACCTCACCGAACGTGCTCGCCCAATCATCGAAGGTCTCCAACCCCGCTTTTTGCAGCAAGTCCGGGCGCAGATAACGCTGCATAACATAGAACTCGACCATGCTATTGCTCACGGGCGTTCCCGTTGCAAAAAGGATATTGTTACAGCCGTATTTGTCGTTGAGATACTGCGTTTTCATCAGCATATCCTCGGACTTTTGTGCCGCTGTTGTCTGTACGCCAGCGACATTCGACATTTTAGTAGCCACAAAGCAGTTCTTGTAATAATGGGCTTCGTCGCACACAAGATAGTCAAATCCGAGCTTTTCAAAACACAGCGAATTATCCTTTTTCGAGGACATCAGCTTCGCAAGCCGTTCTTCTGTCTTTTTCCTTTGCCGCTCCAACGACTTTATGGACACCCTGTCGGATTTGTCAGCGTCCTGCAATGCTTCGAGTATCGTGTCAAGCTCTTTCTGCATGAACTGTTTACAATATTCGTCAGACATCGGTATGCGCTCGAATTGCTGAAACGACATTATAACCGCATCATAATCGCCGGTAACGCACCTTGCTATAAACTGCTGTCTGTTGTCTTTTGTGAAATCCTCCGGACGCGCCACAAGCAGCTTCGCGTTCGGATACAAGCGCATCCATTCGCTCGCTGTCTGTAATGTTAAATGTTTCGGCACAACTACACAGGCTTTGTTTATCAGTCCAAGACGCTTCTTTTCCATAGCCGACGCGATCATTTCAAAGCTCTTTCCTGCGCCTACACAGTGCGCCAAAAGTGTATTACCACCGAGTTTCGCACGGAGCACGGCATTTTCCTGATGTGGACGCAGCTTTATTGCCGGATTCATACCCGGGAATGTCTGATGTGAGCCGTCATACTCACGCCCGCGTATAGCATTGAACAGAAAATTGTAGCGTTCAACATATTTCTCACGCCGTGCGGGATCGTCCCATATCCACTTTTTAAAGGCTTCCTTCATCAAACGTGCCTTTTCCTTTGCAAGCTGCGTTGCTTCCGGATTTATAACGTATGACACCTTTCCTTCATCGTCCTCAACTCTGTCTTTTACAACAATATCACGCTGATTAAGCAGATTTTCAAATATCTGATAACTGTTCATACGCGCCGTGCCGTAGCTTTCAGTAGCCGCAACAGAACGGTCTTGTCCCTTGCCCTCTATCTTGTATTCTCCGGTTTTGGTGCGGGTAACAGGATGATCGAACCTTCCGGTTCTCGCCTGCGCGTAATCACGCAGGAATCTGCTGTAATCATCGAGGTCTATCCAGTTAGCGCCGATGCGCACGGATATTTCACTTGCTTCAAGGTCTTTCGGGATAACCTTCTGCAATGCCGTCACATTCCGCTTAAAGCTCTCGTCTATGTGGTCTGCGAACTGCTGTGCTATTTTCAGCTTCTCGCGGACATTGCCCGAAAGATACTCCGAAGCGTCCACATAACCCGAATACGGGGCTTCATCATTTATTTTTGCCGGGTCACGGTATATCTCATCACCGAGATCTGATATTACCTTTTCGGGATTGTCTCCGACAAGCGAAGCCATATATTCAATATCAACAATGCCTTTTCGGTCAAGCGATACCTGTAATGCCTCCTGCGCCGTGCCGACCGACATTATCTCCATTTCCGGAAGTATTGTTCTTTTCGTGAATATCTCTGACTTCTCGACTGTTTTCTTTTCCGCGTCGATTATCTCCAATGCCGCAAGGGTATTGTAATCATCATCATGACGGAAAACGCGCTCATTGGCGCTGTCCGTTATATTCCCGAAGTTCTTTCTGAACCGGTCATATACCCTGTTCAGCTCCGCCTGCAAGCTGTGTAATTCTTCATCGGTACAGCCCGCCGCCTGAGCGTCAATGACCGCCATAGCCGCAAGACGTATATTGTGCATACCGATCATACGTTCAAGAGCCTTGCCGGTCTCCTGCACTTCAAGCATTACCTCATTTTCACGGTAATAGAGCTTTCCGTCAACAATAGTGTGTGTGAAGTTTCTTACGGACGGGTCAGCGGGTATCATATTTACGCTTCCCTGCTCCTGTTCCTCGCTTCTTACTGTTTCGATACTGCCCTTTATCTTCGCAACAGCCGCTTTGAGCTGCTCCGCGAGCGGAATATCGCTGTCAGCGGTACATACCGTTACCTTGCTGTCGGGACCGTACTTTCCCTTCATGCGCTCGTCCCATTCCATAGTGCCTAGCACCATATCGGGATTATCGACGAAATACTGATTGCACGGAACTCCGTCCTCGGTCTGTCCCATGTGTACCCAATCGGGGACTTCCACGGTAAGAGTATCACGCTTTTTGAGAAAAATAATATCGGTAGTGATACCGTCCGCGTCCTTGAATGTTCCTGCGGGCATACGCACCGCACCAAGCAGGTCACAGCGCTCCGCAAGGTAACGCCTTGCCGCTTCATTGAACTTATCCATAGTGAACTTGCTTGTTACAAGTGCTACCACACCGCCGGGCTTAACCTTATCCACGGATTTCGCTGCAAAGTAGTCATGTATCTTAAAGCCGAGCTTGTCATAAGCCTTATCGCTGACGCGGTAATCACCGAACGGGATATTTCCGATAACAACATCAAAGCTGTTGTTATTGAACCGTGTCTGCTCAAAGCCCTTTATCTGTATGCGATCTTCGGGGTACAGCATTTGTGCTATCCTTCCCGAAATGCTGTCAAGCTCTACACCGTACAGCTTCGAGTGTTCGTGCATTTCTTCGGGCATCTTCGAGAAAAAGTTTCCGACACCCATTGACGGTTCAAGTATGTTTCCGTCCTCAAAACCGAATTGACCGAGCGCCTGATATATACAGTCGGTCACTTCGGGAGGTGTGTAGAAACTTGTAAGAGTAGATTCACGCGCGGCGCTGTATTCGTCGGAAGTAAGCAAAGCCCTTAACTGCGCCTGCTCCGCCGCCCAGCTATCGGGAGCCGCTTCACCGAGACTGCCGCCCGCTCTGTCTGCAGCTAAATCCGTAGTAAACGCCTGCGGTATGCCGCCCCAACCGGAGTATTTAGCCATTATAGCCTGTTCTTCGGGAGTAGCGTATCTGTTCTCCGCTTCGACTTTGCGTAGCGTCTCGATAGCCGCAACGTTAGCACGGAACTTTGCCTTTGCGCCTTTGACCTCACTGCCCTCATGATAATGATATGTGACCGGAGTGCCGGTTTTCGACTCTTTCTTCGGTGTCATCATTATTTCGGGAGCATTGACCGCAGGCGCAGCAGCGACAGTTTTTTCCTGCTTCTTTACTTCCGCCGCGGGCTCTATTGTCTGTTCTTCCGCAGTCGGTTTTGTTGTTTGCTCGGGCTTCTCAACCTCTGCCGCCGGTTCAGGCTGAATTTCGGCAGCGGGAGTATCAACATCTGCCTTCGGAATTTCTGTTGTCACAGGAGTATCTATTTCCGTCTGCGCTAATTCCTCTGCCGTAGGAGCTTCAATTGTCGTTTCCGTCTGTTCGACATTATCATAAATGCTTGGCAGCGAATCCAGTTTCAAGCGTTCGAGCGCGACCGCGATTTCTTCTGTATCTTCAGAATTGCACAGTCTCAGGAACTCTTCGGTATCCTTTATCTGTATGATTGAATTTGTGGTAGTCGCCATAAATTCGGCGGCAACAGCTTTCAGCTCAGGTGTTTCGCCGTATGTTTCCCATAAGCCGCCGTCCACAGCCGTGAGATCACGTTCGTAAGCTGTGTACTCTATACCGCTGTCCTTGCGTTCAAGAATGATGAATGTTTCATCTTTCGGATCCATGAATACCGCTTTTTCAATGGGCTCAACAGCTTCTTGCACCGATTCAGGCACGACCACTTCTTCATCCGGTTTTGCAATGCTCTCAAAAGCCGACGCTTTTAACTTTGCAAGCTCCGCAGGAGCATCAAGCTCGGTATTCATATCTGCTATTTCAAAAAACATATCATAGTCGGTTATTTCAACATAGTTTGATATTTCCGAGCCCGAAAGCTGTGCGACCGCTTCGGAAAGCCCGATAGCTTCTTCCATTTCCCATACGCCGCCGTCGATAGGCGTTAGGTCGGCGGCATATATCGTGTACTCTATGCCCTCATCAACCTGCATAACGGAAATAAAGGTCTCGTCACGAACGTCCATGAACACTGCGGCTTCTTGCTCTATCTCCGCAGGAAATACCGGTTCCGGTGTTTCTATGCTGTCGGGCATATTGTTGAGCGCGTCCGCTTTCAGCTCCGCGAGTCTTGTAGGAACATCTCCCTCATATTCCAGTTCTGTAAGCTCAAAGAACTGCTCTTTATCCTGTATCTCTGCAAGGTCATTGATACTGTTGTCAAGTATAAACGAAGCCTCATAGCGCAGATCGACCATGCCTAACCTGTCAATAACTCCACCGTCCACGGGCGTAAGGTCAGGCGCATACATCGTGTATTCAAGCCCCGTATCTGTTTTCCCGATATATATGAAGCCCTCATCTTCGATGTTCATAAAGACAGCAGACTGTTTCTGTATTTCGTCAGTTACGGTCTGCACGGGGACAGGATTTTCCGGTTCCTGCTCTATTTTTGCAGTTTCTGTTACCTCCTGCTCGGTTTCTTCATGCTCAGGCTCGTCAGCTTCTGCTACGAGACCTTTTTTCGCAAGAATATCCGAATAATCAATACCGTACTCATCGAGGACTTTCTTTGCCTGCTCAAAAAGGTACTGCTCGGTATATTCGTTCGGGTCATTGTTTTCAAGGTCATATTTGGCATCTTTTATGCGTTCATCTATGTCTTTCTGAGTAATATATTTACCCTCGGAGATAAGGCGGTCAATGCGCTCCGCGACATCATTCCACTTCATTTCCACATGGTAAGCGGTTGTCCCAAAATCGAGATCGGACTTAACGCAGCGAATGCCTTTAGCATTGTATGAAACGCTGAATCCCATGTGACTGGAACCGCCCTCGCCGTAAGTCTTTTTCAGGAATGCGACACGCTCTTTTTCGTCGTCATGTTCCTCAAAGAATTTGGAGATACCGAACTTTCCGTCCCTGTACCCGTAATGGTGCAAAAGTATATCGTCCTTTTCATCTTCCGTGATGAAGAACGAAGGCTTGAACTCAAAATCAGGCATTGTTCTGAACTCCGCGCGCTGTATCTGTAAATCACGCATACGGGCGAGAGTTTCTTTCGGTCTGTGAAAGTGAAACCGCAGTATATCGCGGTTTTCTTCATACATACGAATGAAGTCCTCCATTCCCGAAATATATTCCTGTAATGTTTCGGGATCAGCGAGGTCAGCCATTATGCGCTTATGTGATTCGGGAAAACCACCTTTGAACTGTTCTTCCGGAATAAAGTATTCTATACCGGAATCGCGGTCAATGTCCTGATGTATAAACCAGAGCTTTTCCGCAAGGTCTTTTATCTCATTCCCAACCGACAGGTCTATCGCGTCCTGCTGACAATAATCACCTTTCGCAAGCATTTCTCCGATACACTTTGCGGCATCTTTCCAAGTGATATGCTCTTTCGTAACAATATTGAAAGCGGTCTCTCCGACACCCAGCGTTATCCCGTTGTTATCGAACCAAGCGGATAAGTGAGTACCGTCGGACAGAACATATCCGCGACCGTCGGTTTTGAACTCTTTACGCAGGAACTCGGCGTTCTCAACATCGCTCTTTCCGAGCATGAACTGATACGCGATACGCCCGATACTTTTCGGATCGTTGCTTCCGCATTTCAGAGCGAAGTTTATCATTTCCGGTGATACATCTATTGCAGAATAAATAAGACGCAGCTTCTCACGCTTTTTAGGTTTTGCCGGTGCTGTTATATTCACGGGCTCACCGAAGAATGAAAGCTGTTCACCGCCGGACACGGACGCAGGTTCAGACTTCCTTGCAGTCTGCTTTTTCGTTGCAGGAGCAGGAATATCAATAGCCGGAGCCTTTTCGGGAATGTACTCAAATCCCTGCTGCGTCAAGGCTTCCTGCCAGTTATCGTAGATATGCTTGTCAAGTATTCCCTCATCGGTCTCGCGGGAAAGATGTATCATATTGTCGGTCTTTTTCTCGACCTTCCACATTTCGCCGTCAAGACGGATGTTGTCGCCCGCGTCGAGATCATCGGCATAATAACCGTTTTTATCGTGAACGATCGGCGAACGGTACAGCTCAAACTGCTCCAGATCGTAGGTCTGATAATCATTCAGCTTGTACGGCTTCTGCCCGTCCATGATGTACGCATCATCGTCCTCGGTGCGCTCGACCGCTGCTTCAAACTTTCTGCCGCTGATCTCGCAGCTTGCATATATCTTATCCTCCGATTCTTCTGCACGGAAAGAATAAATAATAAGCGCATTGCTGTCCGAGCGGCTTGCAGACGAGCGCGACGGCTTTTTCTCCTGCGTTCTTTCGGGTTCAAGATATTCGCCCTTTTCAATAAGGGACGCTGTAAGCGACTGCACCAAATCCCAGCTAAGACCGGATTCCTTTGTACGGGAAAGGTAGCTCCCCTCCCACACGTTCAGACCGTTATCGAATGTCTTGTAGCCTACACGGGCGCTGCCTATGTCAAGCTCGCTGTATTCGGGATTTATCGCAGTTTTCATGAACTCCGCTCGCTTGTTTGGTTCAGGATTTTCAGCGAAGAAAGCCGCGATCTCGTCTTTCTTGACCTTGAAAAACCTGTCGTTCTTTATGATAGAGTTAATTAGGAACTCATCAGTCATAGGCGGCAGCAGCCCGGTATCAATATAGCTGTTATTGATTATTACCGGTTCGGATTCCGTAGGCTCGTCATCGTCATATTCTGAAATCGTTTCTTTCTGCGTAACCTCTGCCGCTTCCAACTGTTCATTTGTTATCGTTTCCGGTTCTTTTTCAGTCTTTTCAATAGGCGCTATCTGCTGTTCCTGCTCTTTAAGCCGCTTCTCGTTGCGTATCGCGGCTTCCATAATATCACGAATTTCCTGCTGCTGTATCACGGAATAGCGGTCAGCAATAAAGCGGTTGAAATATTCAATGGGAGTAATATTCATACTCTCCGAGTCACCGAACGCCCAGCCCGCGATCTCGTAATTATCGAGCCTGCGGTTGAAATCCGCGTCCAGCCTCATTTTTTTCAGAATATCGGGAGTTACATTCTCAACAGAAATACGACTTCCTGCATTACCTGATGTTCTACTGTCAGCAGGCGCATTTTCTCCCACTCGCGTATCAGCAGAAAGCTTTTCGGACGCGGGTTCTGCTGCCGATACAGCTTGTCGAGCTCGTTGAACCGTTTCTCCGCTTCTTCGTCTATCTGTCGCGGGATCAGCTGCCACTTGCCATCCATTATGTATATCTGCATTTCCTGCGGGTACTCCAGCCTTATCCACTCTTTCCACATTCTGCCCCACCGACCTATCGGTCTTTTCAGAAGTTCCGCGATCTGCGGACTGCGCGTGTACTCCGTTTCTGACAGGATCTGACCTGTCGGATTCATTTTCTCGATCATAGGTTTGTTCCCTCTTTCTTTTCTGAATTTGTACTATCTCACGCTCAATTTCGAGTAATGCGTCCTTTGCCGAACGCTGAACAATGTCACAAAAACGGATAAGGTCACGGGTATCTTTGAACATATCCGCAGCGGCAAGGTTTATCCCGCCCGACAGCTTCATACCGCCCTCTATCTCGCAGCGATTGGAGACCACAAACCGAACCGCCGAAACGAGCGATTTCTGATACTCCGCTACCTGTTCCTGAGACAGTTTCATCTGCTCCGTTGCATACTGTACGTCCGGGAGCCTGCCCTTGATACTATCAACGGATATGGTCGCAATTGTCTCCTGAATGTTTTTGCAGCCTTTCCCGTACTTGTCGTTTATGACTTCGGCAATATCCTCTGTTATCTTCCAGAGGTCGGGTATCTTCTTACCGTTCGTCTGCGTAATATCGAACAAATGCCTTGCGGACGTACCCTCGCCAAACACGGAAATGCTGTGCTCGCCCTTGTTCACGACTCGTCCGAGCCTGTTCCAAGTTTCGAGCGTTGCGACCTTTGAAGCGTTCGGGTTCTGATAATAAATCAGCGCCGCGTCCGAAAACGACTGCTTGTACATTCCCGCCGAGAACCGCAGGAACTGCGCGAGCTCCTGCTTATTTTTCATCAGACGGTTTGTTATTTCCGTCCAATTATAGAGGACGGTATTATATCTGCTCAAATTTGTGCTCCTTTCTCCGTAATATATTGATTTTTCGTGTTAAAAGTGTTATAATTATTGTGGAGGCGGTATTTTTATGCCCACATATACAACCATGAATTTGCCCAAGCCAACTGATTCTGAAGAATTCCAAAGAATATGTAGAGATGTGTTAGTCAAACAATACAATATGGAATTTACAATAAATGGTAGGATAGGACAGGCACAAAATGGAATAGATATAGTTTCGTGCGATGGTACTATTGTTGCACAGTGTAAGGCTTATAATAATTCAACCTACCAATCGTTTGTAAAAGAAATAACTCAGGATTATAATAATGCTTGTAATTCTACTTATAAATTCAACCAATTTATCGCAATGACAACACTTAATTACGATGCTCCTTCTATAAA
>JAFZOA010000493.1 GCA_017550775.1 Ruminiclostridium sp.
CGAGAGAATGTATCTCGTCTATCACCGCGCCGGGTTCGCAGTCGCTTTCGACATGGAACGTTATCATGTCCGCACCCGCACCGGCAAAGAGCTTAATCTGGCGCTGGGGGTGCGTCACCATGAGGTGAACGTCGAGGAACGCGTCGGTATGCGGTTTTACCGCGTGGAGCACCGAGCTTCCGAAGGTTATATTCTCAACAAACTCGCCGTCCATTACATCAAAGTGCAACCACTTTGCGCCGCTGTTGTCCACGCGCGCCGCTGTGCCTCTGAGATCGGACAGATCGGAGTTCAGTATCGAGGCCGATATTATCGTTTCGGGCATTGCTTGTTCCTTTCGACTTCCGGTCACAGACCGGATTTTCTTCGTATGGGCATAACTTCCCCATAGCAAGTCAATTTTACCCTAAAATCAGAATATCGTCAAGCACTTTTAAGGGGTATTTTGTACCGCCGCAAAAAAATAGTGAATTTTAACAGAATAGGTAGAAAATCGGGGGAATGCTTTTGCTGTGGAAAATGCTCAAAACTTGTTGAAACTGCGGAACATCACGGTTTTAAACCGGTTTTAAACATACTTTTAACGTTGAAAAAGTGGAAAACCTCGCGGTAAAATCCAATATCCTACGGGAAAAAAGACCCTTCGGTAATACGTCTCCAATGAAAATAACCATTAAATAATGGAAAATTTAAAAAAATGTTTGACTTTTTGTCGTAAATGTGCGAAAATAGATGTATAGCATTATCATTCCACCGAAAGGATGTTTTTATGACAAAAGATAATAGACTGCTGCGTTTTGCAGCCGCGTTTTTACTCTGCTTCGGGCTCATGCTGTCCGTACTCGCGGTGAATGCCGGTGCGGTCTCGGCATATATATGGGACGGTACTACGGAGCTTCAGGCGGGACGTACATATTATGTGGTAGATACGGTCAAGGTGCGGCGAGATGTGATCGTCCCCGAAGGCACGAAGCTCAGCGTCCGGGACGGCGCGACACTGAAAATATCCGCCGCCGGGAGCCTTACCGTCAACGGCGAGCTTTCCGCAGCTATCGGCGGTACCATAATCAACTATGGTAACCTCAACATAAAGAAGGGCGGCCGGCTCAACATCTACGGACTGTTCCAGTCATCCGTCAGCGCCCAGATAAGCATTTCCGGAAGCGTCACGATCTACAACCGCGGCGTGTTCGAGACATCGTCCGCTTCAAAGATCTACAAGAACGCACAGATCTACCTCAAAGGCATTATGAGCTTCTACAAGAGCAGCGATGTTAAGCTCAGCGGTACCATAACCACCGTCGAGCACAGCACCCTTGAGCTTCGCGGTATCATGGCAGTCTCGGTAAGCGGTATGATCGACGTGAGCGGACATCTTACCGTCGGTACGGCATCAAATGTACGGTGCAGCGGTAAGCTGATACTGAACGAGTGCGCCACCTACACAAGATTCAAGACCATTACCCTCACCAAGAGCGGTGAGTTCCTCGACAGCCGTCCTACCTACGAGTATCAGGACATGACCGTGGATATCCTCATCGATGAGCCGGACGTACTTCGCAAGGGCATAGATGTTTCGTGGGCACAGGGCGACAGCGTAGACTGGGCAAAGGTCAAGGAAGCCGGCGTTGAGTTCGCGATAATCCGCGCGGCACGAGGCTACATATCCGAAGAAAAACCGCTCGCGGAGGACGTATGCTTCCGCAGGAACATAGAGGAAGCACAGAAGTACGGCATCGATGTCGGCGTTTACTTCTACAGCTATGCTTCCACCGTTGCTGAAGCTCGCGCGGAGGCGGAATTCTTCGTTGAAACGATCAAGGACTATCAGATCCAGTACCCCGTTATCCTCGATATGGAAGAGCAGTATCAGGGTCACATCGGCAAGAAAAAGCTCACCAACATGATCGACGCGTTCTTCGAGGTGCTTATGGAAAACGGCTACTTCCCGATGTTCTACTCATACAAGAGCTGGATAGAAGCGTACCTTGACATGAGCACGCTTGACAAGTACGCGGTATGGCTCGCTCAGGTAAGCGACGAGGTGACATACGACGGCGGCTACTACATCTGGCAGTACTCCTTCACCGGCAAGGTAAGCGGTATTCCCAACGACGTTGACCTCAACTACAGCTATAAGGACTGGCCGACTATATTCAGAAAGTATCATCTGAACAATATGTCCTGACCTTCGGCAGACAATCCGTAAAAACCGATTTCCGGTGCCTGTCCCCACAGACCGTGAGGACAGGCACCGGTTTGTTATGACGTTGCTTTATATTTTCAGTCTCTCCCCGCCGGAAACGGTCAGAGAGTCCGGAACATAGGTATTTCATTGGAGAAACACTGAATAACGCACAAGCACCTTTGAACCACGGAAAAATGTATTGACAAAAAACATAGGGAATGTTATAATGAAGGTATGAAAACTATATCCCGATTCAAAGGAGAGATCATTATGGCTTTTTGTACTAAATGCGGCGCACAGGTTCCGGACGGTTCCGTGTTCTGCACATCCTGCGGTAATCCTATTGCAGCGACTCCCGCACCCGTTCCCGAACAGCCCGCTCCGGCAGCTCCCGAACAGCCCGCAGCTGCTCCCATTCCGGCTCCCGCTCCCCAGCAGTCCTACCAGTATCAGCAGGGCGCTCCCAACCAGCAGCAGTACGCTCAGGGTCAGCAGTACCAGCAGAGCTATCAGCAGGCGGCTCCCGGTCAGCAGCAGCAGCAGCAGTATCAGCAGGCTGCTCCCAAGGTAGATGAATTCGACCACACCTCAGAGTTCGACCCGAAGGACATCTCCGACAACAAGGTGTTCGCAATGGCTACATACCTGTTCAGCGTTCTCGGTATCATCATCGCACTCATAGCGAGCCGTGAGTCCAAGTACGCGCTCTTCCATGTAAGACAGTCCATGAAGCTCCAGTGTACCGCCGTTATCTGCTCATTCCTGATGATAATTCCGATACTCGGCTGGATAGCCGGCTTCATAGGTATCGCAATTGTCGAAGTCCTCAACATCATCGCGTTCTTCCAGGTCTGCGGCGGCAAGGCAAAAGAACCCGCTATCGTGCGCGGCTTCGGCTTCCTTAAGTAATATCGGATCATTCACACTCCCTGCATTTTGCGGGGAGTGTTTTTTTGGGGCTCTGCCCCTGCCGCGATCCAGCCGAGCAGGCTGGCGCCGTCCGCGAGGACATCTGTCGAAAAAGTTCCTTTTTCGACAGACTGAGCCTCTCTGTATGACAGAGAGGCTCTTTTTGTCGATTTGTAATGCAATTTTCAGCTCTTTAATTCCAAACCCGGTATCTGAAGCTTGTCATGGAAGAAGCTGAACGTCTCGGGTGCCTCGACCTCAAGCTCATTCGGAAGCAGCAGATACATCGCCCCGGACTGTGCGAAAAACTCGGAGGAATACGCCGACGCGTGAGCAGCAAACACAGGTATCACTCCCCTGTTCTCGTTGAAGGCGCTTATAAATGTCAGATCGTTTGACGATATCTCGTCATGAGCGTTGTCGTATGCGTGAAACAGCTCGTGAAATACCACATAGGGGCTGTAGCCTTCGGTGGATATGTAGATCGTCCGGTTCTGGGTCAGTCCCAACGCTTGCCCGATACCAATGGCCTCCTGAGCAGGAAGTTCAAGATCCGAGCCGACAAAATACAGCCTGTCACAGCACTCCGTCAGCACATCGGGAGCATATTCGAGCATTGCCTTATGGAGAGCAAGATTTTCCTCGTTTACATCGCCCGTCTGATATATCTCGATCCCGTTATACTCGCCGATATACTTTCTCGACAGCATATATCGCACCTCATAGTTGCTCACAAGATGTCCGAGAAATATTCCGATAACAGCAGAAACTATAACAATGCCAAGAAGCCGCAGCAGCTTGCTCGCCGTTTCATTCATATCGCACCTACCGTCGTAAAGTAGAGCGCCGCAAATACACCGGTGGACGCAGAAAGCAGCGCGATCACCACAAGACACGCCACAAGAGCGCCGACACCGAAGAACTCCTTTTTCTTTTCGGGCCCGGCTGTCACCGGAGCCGACTTAGATACCGGGATGTAGGGTGCGGCAGCGGGAACGGGTTCCGGGAAGACCGGTGCAGTCACGGTGTCGTGTGCGTATCCTGCGGGCGGTACGTCTGGAGCGGCAGCGGGAACGGGC
>JAFZOA010000494.1 GCA_017550775.1 Ruminiclostridium sp.
ACAAATGCAGTACTACAATCCTGTTCTGGCGTCACGGTCAAAAACGTTGACATACACCCGGGTTTGTGGTATAATAAACTCGGCTACGATACCGGAAGGGCGGCGGGCTGAAACAAGCCGCCGCCTGTGCCTTGTCCCGGTACGAGGGAAATGATCGGAGGCGAACGCATGGACAGGATAGCGCTTCTATACAGACCGAATGATACCGAGAGCAAGGCTCTTCACGGCTTCATCACCGGCATAACCGACAAAAAACCGCAGCAGCAGACAACTGCCGCGCGGCTTACCATAGACGATGACATATTCACGATCAGGAACGGCATACTTGTACAGTACAAAGCCCGCGACTACATCGTGCGCGTACCGGAAGGGGTGGAGAGCATAGCTCAGACTGCGTTCAGGGGACTTGACCGGATACTCGGCATCAACCTTCCCACCACGCTGAGAAACATAGAGAACTATGCGTTCTCCAACTGCTCCTCCCTCACCGACATGACCGTACCCGGCGGCGTCACACAGATAAGCCCGTACACGTTCTACGGCTGCCGGAACCTTGACGCGGTGCATCTGCCGATAGGTACGCTCACGATTGGGCGCTCGGCATTCGAGGGCTGCACCATTCTCCGGAGCATCAATATCCCGCGTAACGTATATTCGATCTGTCCGCACGCCTTCGAGTCCTGCGAGAGCCTTCGGAGCCTTGTGATCCCCGGCGGGATACGATACATCGGGAGATGCGCGTTCCACAGGTGTACGTCCCTCGCCAATGTGTGCTATGACGGCACGCGGGAGCAGTGGTCAAGGGTGATGATCGAGGAAGGCGCATTTCCTCCGCGGACAGCGCTGCACTTTTTCAATCTCAGATGAACCCGGCTGTTTGTTCCCGCCGGACATCGGAAAAGCGTATATTGCCGCCTTATCGTCGCGGGGAGATAATTCAGGGTGAAAAGTGATCGGAGAAGAGAATGAAGAAGATAAAGCTGCTTTATGAACCGAAATTATCGGAGCAGAAAGCAATAATACAGGCATTGTTTCCGGATGAGAAAACAACGCCCGATTTTACCTATACCGCTTATCATTACGACAGCAAACCAAAGGAAACACTTACCGAAAATAACTTTACCCGGGAGCAGGAACAGTCTCAGCTCAGACAAAATGATGACGAGGAAGAAAACCTTGAACATTTACGTTCACAAGAAAAGTCACCTTTTGTGTTTGGTATCATTCTGTTTGTATTGATTGTGGGTTTATTATTCATTTTACTTATGGTGAATATCAATAGAGATTCTCCCAAACCGTTCTCGGATAATTTGACCACCACAACAACAGCATCGACTACAATAATAAACCCGACTAAAGAAAGTAGCTCGGATTTCACAATCGACTCCGGAGTTCTGACCGGTTACACCGGTTCAGGCGGAGATGTAGTGATACCCGACGGCGTGACAAGTATAGGAAATAGCACGTTCTTCGGTTGTTCAAACCTTGAAAGCATTACCATCCCCGACAGTGTTAAAAGTATCGGGAATTATGCGTTAGCCGGCTGTTCAAGCCTTAAAAACGTTACTATCCCAAACAGCGTGACAAGTATCGGAAAAGGTGCGTTTAAAAGCTGTTCAAGTCTTATAAGCATTACTATCCCCGACAGCGTGACAAGTATCGGAGAATATACGTTTGAACACTGCCGGAACCTTGAAAGCGTTACTATACCAGAAAGCGTAAGACGTATCGAGTCTGATGCATTTTTAAATACAAAATCTCTGAAGGATATATATTACACCGGAACAGAGGAACAGTGGAAACGTATTGACATAAGCTATGGTTCAATCCCCGCCGGCGTAACCATTCACTACAACTCCGCCTCCTGATCTCTTCCCTACCCTATCATCCCCTCAAATCCTTCTCCGCACATGAACTTTATCCTCTCCCCTGTCGTCATCTCCGCGAACCTCTCCGTCTGCGACCATTTCTCCAGACCTTCCGCCGCAAGTGACGCGAGCGCCGACACCGCGCTCCTCACCTTGTCCGGGAGGTCTTTTGTGTAGAATATAAGTCTCTCGCCGCTCCCCTCGACAATGCCCATGAAGCGCTTGAAATACTCCGCCCTGTAGTACCCGAACGCTTCATAAATACCGATGAAATCCGCCATGATCTCGTCGTGCAGGATATTGTTCGTTATCCCGTAGGTCTGCTTGGTGAAGTAGTGCGTACATTCATGCCCCCGGCGCAGCAGCAGCGACTTCTCCAGCCAGTCCCCCTCGCCCGCGAGTCCCAGCTCCGCCGCCGGTACATTGCTGTACGGCTTCGCGGACAGTATCATGAAGCGCGTTTTCTTGCCGTGCAGAAAGGACGCGCCGGTCTTTGACAGGTTTTCCGGGCGCACGCCCTTGTACGCGATGTTGGTCACGAGCCGCTCGAAATCCCCCGTGTCCCGGACATATATCACCGGTATCCGTCCCGCCGCCGACTCGAACATATTGATCGTGAGTGTGTCCGGCGAGGAAAACTCCACCGGGCGGGTCGGGCATACCTTGTCGTTTATCGCCCGCT
>JAFZOA010000045.1 GCA_017550775.1 Ruminiclostridium sp.
CTGTGTCAGATGCATACTCTTGCGGTGCTCGGCTATCCTTCTGCCGATAAGGTTGCTTTCTTTCGCTTGTTTTGCGTTATATTTTATCTTAGGCATGGTGATGTCCTTTCCAATGGTGCTTTAAGATTACCGTGTTTATATTATAATCCAAATCGGAATATATGTCGATAGCAAAACGCCAAACAAGAAACATTTTCTTGTCAAAGTGCCAAAATCGGGACATTAGTCGGATTATCAGCCGGATTATTGCAAAATAGAGGACTTTGTGGTATAATATTCAAAATATTACATACGAGGAGAACTAAATGCTGATAGATTTTAACCAAATGCCCGAAACAACAATGCCTTGTATGAACAACGGCACGGGCGAAATGACAGTAAGAATGTATAATGACGAAAAATATCGTATAAGTCCCACGCGAATACACGCGGGCGGGAGTATCGGGCTGCATACGCAAAGTTCCGGAGATGATCTGAACTATATTATCAGCGGCACGGGAAAGGCTGTCTGTGACGGTATCGAAGAAGAGCTGAAAGCCGGAACGATGCATATCTGTCCCAAAGGCTCGCAGCATACCATTATCAACACAGGTACAGATGATCTTGTTATGCTGACTGTCGTTGTTGCGGGATGATATTACTCTGAATAGTTTTTGTTAATGGAAGGCATCATTTTATATGGCTGTTAATATATACAGGGATTTAGACAAGCTGCCGTCAGGCAGAGCAAGCGAAAATATATCAAAAGGCTGCCTTGTGCTTGAAGGCGGCGGCTGGAAGGGTCTTTATACAGTCGGCGTTCTCGACTGTATGATGATGAACGATATAAATATATCAACAGTGGTCGGAGTATCTGCCGGAGCCCTTTCGGCAGTCGGCTATGTATCAGGTCAGATAGGCTTATCGGCGCGTGTTGATCTTACCTACAGGCACGACAGCAATTATTGCGGTATGGGTGCTATGCGGCGCGATCACGGCGTTACAGGCTTTACATATCTGTTCAATGATATTCTTGAAAAACTGTCCCTTGATAAGCAGCGTCTTATGGATCCAGCACGAAAGCTGACAGTAACAGCAACCAATCTTACAACAGGTCAGATAACATACTTTGAAAAAGGAAAGTGCGACATATTCCGCGCTATTCAGGCATCCGCAACAGTTCCTTATGTCTCACGACCGGTGATGATCGACGGAGTCCCGTATCTTGACGGAGGCTGTGCGGAGAAGATACCGTATTCGTGGGCAGAGACTTCGGGAGAGCAAAAGATCGTTGTTGTAAAGACCCGTGAGGCAAGCTTTCGCAGAAAGCCGGGAACTTCCAAGCTTGCAAAGCTATGGTACGGAAAGTATCCGGAATTTTTAGAAAGCCTCACATCAGCAAACGAGAATTTCAATAAGACTGCGGATATGCTTGAACAAAAGGCAAAGGACGGCTCGATATTTCTTATAGAACCGTCCGAACCGGTCACAGTGACACGATTTGACGGCGATATGGACAAGCTCGGAAATCTTTACTGGCTCGGTTATCACGATATGGAGAAAAATGTCGATGATTTGAAGAACTATCTGAATTGAACATTAAACAAAATTTTGGCAAGAGGTGATTTTTATGGATTACAGAATTTTCGGCAACACAGCATATATCCGCATGGATCGCGGCGATGAAATTATCGGAAACATTATCGAAATATGCAAAAAAGAACAGATCAAATCGGCTGTGTTCAGCGGCATCGGCGGCTGTAAGCAAGCCGAGATACAGACATTCATTCCGGAAAAGGGAGCATTTGAAACGCAGACGTTAGAGGGCATGCTGGAACTCGTCTCGCTTAACGGTAATATAGTTACAGACGAAAACGGCGAGTATTTCCACCACACGCATGCTATGTTTTCGTTCAAGAAAGACGGTGAGCATCACACGGCGGGTGGTCACATAAAGTCGATAACCGTGTTGTACACTGCGGAGATCGAACTGCGCCCGACTGTCGGCGGCGTAATAACGAGAAAATCCGATTACGAGACCGGAACGGGTTTCTGGAATTTCGGAGACTGACACATCCCGAAACGGAGAAAGATATGGACAACAAAGAATTATGGAGCTGTACTCGTGCTGAGCTAGTTTCTTCGCTCGCCGACAAATGAACTGAAAATGTGATATTTTACATAAAAATACAGACAGGTGAAGCAAGTGAGATTATTTGAACACACTAGGAATACAAGAACGATCATTGACAGCGATCTGCGCTTCATAAGAAGTGATGTCCCGACGTATATTTCCGGGGAAGAGCGGCAATGGATGATCGACAATAATATCAGAACTGTTGTTGACCTTAGAGAAGTATCAGAGCAAGATCAGAAGCCCTGTCCGCTGAAAACCGACAAAGAATTTAATTATATCTCAATGCCTGTAAAAGGCGGAAATACTGTTCCTGCATCTCCGGATGAAGTTCCAATGTCGTATATAAACATGGCTGATGATTCAATGGATAACATTGTAGACACGATCATGAATGCCGAAACAAATGTGCTTTATTTCTGCAATGCAGGAAAGGACAGAACGGGCGTGGTGTCAGCCATTATCCTGAGTAAACTCGGATATGATAAAGCATATATCATAAATGATTACTTGCTCTCGGGAGAAAATCTCAAAAATGATCTGCGGGCATTTGCACAGAACAATCCCGGTGTTGATATAGATGTTATTACACCCAAAGCGGAATATATGGAAAAATTTCTGAAATGGTTCAACAACAAGTTAAGCATCGAAGATACGAAGAGAGAATTTGAAGCGAGCTTCGCATCGGGTGTTTTTTATGACCGTCAGACGCAGCACGCCGTGCTTCTTGAAAACATTCTGCGATTTCTTGATATCAGAGAGGGAATGAAGATACTTGACCTCGGAGCGGGAAGCGGATATCTGTCTTTCGCAATAGCAAAAGAAAATCCAGGCTGTGAGATCGTCGGGCTTGATATCGTATGTGACGCGCTGGAAGTCAACAGAAGAAAAGCGAGGTCGGAAGGCGTTAACAATCTGTCGTTTGTAAGCTATGACGGCATTGATTTCCCTTTTGAGTACAACACTTTTGACATGATAGTTACAAGATATGCGCTACACCATTTTCCGGATATTGAGCATTGCATCGGCGAAGTGAGCAGGACCCTGAAGCCCGGAGGAACGCTGTTTATTTCCGACCCATGTCCCAATGACTGCGATGATGAGAGGTTTGTCGATGACTATATGCGGCTCAAAAAAGACGGGCATATCAGGTTTTACACAAAAGGCGAGTGGCTGACGATATGCGGCAGGCATGATTTGAAATACACCGACAGCTTTGACAGCACTATTCGTTTTCCAAAGAAGAAAGACACCGCGTTCGGTTATGAAGATGTTCTTAGCAGACATGAAAAATTAGTGATAGACAGCTACGATCTTGTCGAGACAGATACGGAGCTGTATATCACGGAACGAGTAAATAATATTCTGTTCAGAAAGTTGAATGAGACAAGGAGGACGACTCATGATCAAGATAGCATTTTTCGACACTAAGGAATACGACAAGGCATCGTTTGCGCGTTACGAAAAGCCGGGTGAGATCGAGTTCAAATTTCTCGAAACGAAGCTGACGGAGGATACTGTTGAGCTTGCCAACGACTGCGATGTGGTATGTGTTTTCGTGAACGATACCGTAAACGACAAGGTTATAGACAAGCTGTATGACAGCGGTACGAAGATGATCGCGCTGCGCTGTGCGGGATATAACAATGTCGATGTGCAGCACGCATATAAGAAGATTCACGTTTCACATGTTCCCGCTTACTCTCCGTATGCAGTCGCGGAGCATACTGCGGCGCTCCTGCTCACATCTATCCGCCGCATACACAAGGCGTATAACAGACCGAGGGACTTCAACTTCTCGCTGAGCGGGCTTACCGGATTTGATCTGCACGGCAAGACCGTGGGCGTTATAGGCACCGGCAAGATCGGAAGGATATTCGTTGACATCTGCCGCGGCTTTGGAATGAACGTTATCGCTTATGACGCATATCCCGCAGCCGACAGCGGCATTACTTACGTTTCTCTGGACGAGCTTTTTGAGCGCAGCGACATAATTTCTCTGCACTGTCCGCTGACCGATGAAACAAAGCACATGATAAATGCCGCAGCTATCGAAAAGATGAAAAAGGGTGTTGTTATACTCAATACTTCGAGAGGTGCGCTTATAGATGCCGAGGCTCTGCTTGAGGGTATAAAGGCTCGTAAGGTCGGTGCCGCCTGCCTTGACGTTTACGAGGAGGAAGCCGACATATTCTTCGAGGACAGATCCGGACATATCCTGAATGACGAGCTTCTGTCGCGCCTTATCTCTATGCCGAACGTTATTGTGACATCGCATCAGGCATTCCTGACAGAAGAAGCACTGAACAATATCGCTGAAACAACTATCAACAATATCCGCTCGTACTTTGAAAACGACGGTATCTGTGACAACGAGCTCTGCTATCGCTGTGGAAATATCGAAAACTGCAGAAAAGCGCGCAAGGAAAGGTGCTTTTAA
>JAFZOA010000495.1 GCA_017550775.1 Ruminiclostridium sp.
GATTATATGAAGCTTCCGTACAGAATGGAGATCATTCCAGACGCCGATGAGGGCGGATTTTCGGTATCGTTTCCCGAGCTCCCGGGCTGCCTCACCTGCGCGGATACTATGGAAAAAGCGCTCTCCAATGCTCGCGACGCAAAGAAAGAATGGCTGAAAACCGCCATAGAGTGCAACCTGGAAATACCTGAGCCCGGAGACGCAGATGTCGAACCGTTCCGGCTCGATCTTCCCCGCTCACTGCACAGAAGGCTATCGGAAAACGCAAGACGCGAGGGCGTGAGCATAGACAGATACTGCCTTTATTTGCTCACGAAGAATGACAGCGCCGAAACAGGTCAGCAGAATTATGAAAAATGAGATAAAAGAATACCTCTCCGAGACCGAGATACGCCTTAAGGACGAAAAGAGCATAGATGAGCGGTTCGTCTCGGAAATGCTCACAAGAATAGGGTTTTACCAGCACGAGCGCTTTGTGCACCTTATCGTCACGATGACGTTCGCTGTGATGACAGTCCTCGCGTTCGCGGTGCTTGTCACGAACTATTCTCTGCAGATACTTCTGCTCTCGCTGCTCTTTCTCGGGCTTGTGATACCGTATATCGCGCATTACTACTTCCTCGAGAACAGCGTTCAGAAGCTTTATCGTCTGTATTACAAGGCTTTGGAAATAGTTAACAGGAAATAACAAAAACAGCAGGCTCATTCGGGTCTGCTGTTTCTTTGTGCAGTATTGATGATGACACAGGCGCAATACGCGGCTCTGCATTCAGAAAGAGAAGAATGCGTTCAGGATATATCCGAAGCATCGGGCGAGATCGAGCCGCGGGACTTCCTCGGCGGCGATTATCTTCGCGTTCCCGATAACGTCGCCGCCTATCTCCATTGTCACGAATCCGAGCACCTGGCCTTTGGCGACGGGCGCTTCTATGCTTTCTGTGCGGCTGTAGTGATATTTTATCTTCGCGCCGCTTCCCTTGGGCAGTATCAGCTCCGGCACTTCCGAAAATCGCGTATCCGCACCGGTTTTTATACCGCCCTCGACGGGTATCTCAAGGAGCTCGGCCACATCGGGACGCGGCGTTACGCGCTCATAGCCGTCAAATCCGAAATCGAGCAGGTTCCGTACCGCATCGAACCGGTCTCCGTCCGAGCTGCAGCCGAGCACCACTGCAGTGAGCTCCATATTCCCGCGTTTCGCCGTTCCGCAGAAACAGCACCCTGCCGCGTCTGTCGTGCCGGTCTTCAGCCCGGTGATGCCGCTGTACGATGTTACGAGCTTGTTGGTATTGAGAAGCTGGGTCTCGCGCGGGGTCCCCGTGCGAACGCTGTCGAGCCGGGTCATAAGGAACTCGTCGTAGCAGCTGTACTTCCGGAGCTCCGCCGCCATTACCGCAATATCGCGGGCGCTGCTGTAATGGTTCTCGTCGTCGAAGCCCACACAGTTCGCGAAGTGGGTGTTCGTCATGCCGAGCTCCGCCGCGCGGGAGTTCATTTCCCGCACGAACGCTTCCTCGCTCCCCGCTATGTGTTCCGCGAGCATCACACACGCGTCGTTCGCCGAGGCTATGACTACGGACTTGGCGAGGTCGCCCACCGACATTTCCTCCCCCGTCTCCAGCCATATCACCGAGCCGTCCATGCTGTTCGCGTGCTCCGAGCAGACTGCGATGTCCGAGAAGGACAGCTTCCCGGCCTCGATACGCTCCGCCGCTATCAGCAGCGTCATCACCTTCGTTATCGACGCTATCGGCATACGCGAGTTCTCGTTCAGCCCGCAAAGCGCCTTTCCTGTCGAGCTTTCCACCAACACAGCCGCCTTTGCGCCTTTGATGTCCGCCTCGACGGTCTTTTCCGCGTGTACGGTCACGCTCAGTCCGACAGCCGCCGCCGTCAGCGCAGCTATAAACCTGACTGCCTTCATATCGCCGTTCCCTCCCATTCTTTTTCCGCTCCGGTCACTGTAAAATATATGAATAAGCTTTTCCAAAAATGCACAGAATATTTGTACAGTCCATTTACGGAGGTTCGTTATGCGGAGTGACGGTTTTGCCGCGGAGCTTATCCGCGCACTTGTGATCTTTCTTGCGGGAGGGTTTATTTACGGCGCGATCGAGCTTATCTACCGGGGACATACTCACCCGTCCATGTTCGTGCTCGGCGGGATATGTCTGCTGTGGGTGGGCGGTATCGGGAGGTTCTTTCCGCGTCCGGTGCCGCTCTGGGTGCAGGTGCTTGTGGGAGGGGCGTTCATTACCTGCGCGGAGTTTGTCTGCGGGCTTGTCTATAATGTGTGGCTCGGAATGAAGGTCTGGGACTACAGCAAGCTTCCCGGAAATATCATGGGTCAGATCTGCCCGACCTTCTTTTTCTCGTGGGTAGCGATCTCTTTACCCGCGGTGCTGGTGGAGGGCGTGTTCAGATCAGCTTTGACGCGCAGCAACGAAAGCTGAGACAGCGCGATATGCTGTGATCGCTTACTGTGCAGGCTCGAACTGGCTGTTGTACAGCTTTGAGTAGAACCCGCCCGCCGCGAGCAGCTCGTCGTGTGTTCCCTGCTCGACTATGCTTCCGTTGTTCATGACGAGGATAATGTCCGCGTCGCGTATCGTGGACAGGCGGTGGGCGACTATGAAGCTCGTCCTTCCCTGCATAAGCTTTGCGAACGCGTCCTGGATCTTAAGCTCGGTGCGCGTGTCTATGGAGGAGGTCGCCTCGTCGAGTATCAGCATTGGCGGGCTGCACAGCATGATGCGCGTGATGCAGAGAAGCTGCTTCTGCCCCTGTGAAAGGCTCCCGCCGTCCTCGCCGATCACGGTGTCGTAGCCCTGCGGGAGGCGCTTTATGAAGCTGTGGGCGTGGGAAGCTTTCGCGGCGGCTTTCACTTCCTCGTCGGTCGCGTCCGGCTTGCCCATGACGATGTTGTCGCGTATCGTGCCGGAGATGAGCCGCGTTTCCTGCAATACCATTCCGTATGACGAGCGCAGGCTCTTTCGCGTCACCTTGCGGATATCATGCCCGTCGGTGAGTATAGCTCCGCCCGTCACGTCATAGAACCGCATGAGAAGGTTTATGAACGTGGTCTTGCCGCAGCCCGTGGGACCCACCACCGCGACGCGCTGACCCGGCTTTATGTCGATGTTGAAGCTCTCGATGAGCTTTTTGTCCGGTACATAGGAGAAGCTTA
>JAFZOA010000496.1 GCA_017550775.1 Ruminiclostridium sp.
CAGAATGTGACCGCCGAGAAGAAGAAGTACGAAGTGCTTTTCGACAGCGAGCGCCGCTTCCGCTTCGCAAGCGAACAGGTCAACGTCTATGCGTGGGAGTTCACATTCGCGGACAAGCGTATGCGCCCGTGCTACCGCTGTATGCGTGATCTCAACGTCCCGCCGGTCGTAGAGAACTATCCCGAGCCTCTTTTCGCGTGCGGCATCTTCCCCGAAGACTACCGCGAGATGTACTATGATATGCTGAAAAAGCTTGAGAACGGCGCCGAGCACGTTGAAGCCGTCATCCCGCTCACAGTCGGCAGAGTCCCGTTTCACATACGCTATACCACCGAGTTCGACGAAAACGGCAAGCCCCTCAAAGCATACGGCTCAGCAGCGCTTGTCGTTGACGAGCCCGAAGGCTCGCCAACGACAAATTAAGAATTTTCGTTGTTGCTTATATGCGCGCATCCTTGCGCGCCTTTGGCAACAACTGTCATTGCATCGTGCAATTTTCGTTGCTGCGCGCTTCGCGCGTTATCCGGATCGTGACGAAGAATCACAATAAGCAAACAGACCGATAAAACATCTTATCGGTCTGTTATTTTACTGTCTTGTTTTGTCACAATTCAGAAGCAAAGCAGCACGATGCTGCGGCAGTTGTTGCCAAAGGCGCGCAAGGATGCGTGCATATAAGCAACAACGAAAATTCATAATTCTTAATTCATAATTCTTAATTTATCATCAAGCTTCGCTTGGAGATATTCGTATCGTTCTTTCTTTTCCTGCTTCGCAAAGTGGACTTCGCGGAACTGCTCGGGGTTATTCTCATAGCAGAGCTTTTCGCCGCCGAACTGCTCGCTCGTGAGGTCGAAAACGCAGCCGCCGATAACGTTGTAGCAGTGATAGTTCCCGCCGTCGCGAAGAATGCCATAGACCCTGCCGCCGAAGATATCCTGCGCGAGAAACGCGGTAATCGAGCACTGTCCGAGCGTTTTGTTTTCCTCGCTCCAGCGGCCGCGCAATCTCGGCGCACAGGTGTAGCTGCACCAGATTTCGGAAAGGATATCGTAAAGGTGACGCGGGTCGCGTATCGCGCTGTATTTATCGTTCACAGGCTTTACGTCCGCGCCCTCCCAGCCGTAGAATTTATATTCCATTATCCGGCTCCTTTCAAAGCAGTTTCATAAGCTTGCAGTTCTCTATCCCCGCGCTCCAGAAATCCCTGACAGGCATATTCTTCACCTGACAGACGATACTGCTGTTCATAGCGCCGTGGCCGACGATAAGCACATCTTTTCCCTGCTCAACGAGCGGGTACGCCTTGTCTTTCAGAAATTCTCCGGTCCTCGCGAAAAGGGAATCTATGCTCTCCGCACCGCCCGGCGGATCTTTATAGTTCTCCGGGTCGTGAAAGAACACATTTATCGGGCTGTCGTCAAGTCCGAAGCTGTACGGAAGCCCCTCGAATTCACCGAAGCCCATTTCGATGAGCCTGTCGTCGGTGATGATCGGGACATCTCTGCCATTCAGCAGTATCTCCGCAGTCTCACGCGCACGTATCAGCGGCGAGCAGAAGCAGATATCGAAATGAACGTTCGCGTATTCAAGAGCGGCTTTTTCCGCCATTTCCCTGCCCTCGCCGTTAAGCGGGATATCCGTCTTTCCCTGAAGCCTGCTCTCTGCGTTCCAGTCGGTCTTTCCGTGTCTCATAATGTATAGCATCGGTCTCTTTCCTTCTGTTTTTCTGTAGTATATATCCGCTCTTTCCGGGGGAAAACTGCCCCGAATACATTATTTACGAAATAAACATACTGTCGCCG
>JAFZOA010000497.1 GCA_017550775.1 Ruminiclostridium sp.
GGGAGTTATATTTTTTTACCGATGCGTCACGAAGAAAAAAAGGGGTTGATTTTTTGATTCTTCTGTGTTATAATAGTATGATTATAATTATGCGAAAAAGCTGAAAGTGTGGATCTATGCGGATAATCGGCATTGACCCGGGCTACGCGATAGTGGGCTTCGGGGTGATAGAATATGAGCGGAGAGTGTTCGAGGTCATCGACTACGGCGCTGTCACCACCAACGCCGACACCGAGTTCAACACCCGCCTTCTCGAAATATACGACGACACCTGTCTCATCCTCGACCGCTTCATGCCCGAGGCCATGGCGATAGAGCGCCTCTACTTCACCTCCAACCAGAAAACCGCCATTGCGGTCGCCGAAGCGCGCGGAATAGTCCTCCTCGCAGCCCGACAGCGGAATATCCCGATCTTCGAGTACACCCCCCTCCAGGTCAAAAGCTCTGTCACAGGCTACGGCAAGGCGGTGAAGAAGCAGGTGCAGGAGCTCACCAAGAACATTCTCAAGCTCCCCGAGATACCGAAGCCCGACGATACCGCCGACGCGCTCGCGATCGCGGTCTGTCACGCTCATTCGTACAATTCGCTGCTCACAAAGCTGTGATGTAAGAAATGCCATGAACAACAAGAAAAATTTCCACCCCGACCTCAGATTTCTCATAACTGCGCTGATCGCGTTCGCCTTCACCGGCATAATCGCGATCGTGCGGGCATGGGACGAAAGCGAGGGCTGGGGATATGCCACCACCGCCCTCGCGGTAACAGTTTTCCTGTTCTCGCTGCTCGCGCCCGCATTCGCGCGGTTTGAAGCCTACAGCGAGCTTTACCGCGGCCGCGCGCGCACCGGCAATTTCAGCGCTTCCTTCGCTATCAACGAGTACCACCTCACCGGCTGGATAACCGGCAAGTATATGTTCCTCGACGCTGTTAGCAGCGCCTGTGAGGGCAACTTCGAGCGGGCGTTCACGCTGTACTGCGGGTGCCTTGACAAAGCGGAGGACAAGCGTCTCCGGCTCGCGTGCTACAAGGACATGGTGAAGAACCTCAAACGCATGAACGAGCCGATACGGCTGATACCGGTGATACGGCGCGGGTGCGACGAGTTCCCGGACGAAACGGTTCTGTTCGAGTACGTCGCGGGGTACTATATGTGGTTCCGTTATGCCGACGAGCAGGAAGCGCTGGAGTGGTTCCGCTCGGTAAGCACAAAGACCTCCGACAACACGGTGAAGATGCGTTCGCACTTCTTCATGGGGCTGTCGAAGCTCTACAAAGGGGAGTACGAACAGGCGGAGACCGAGCTTGAACAGGCGTGGGAGCTCTGCTATCCGAGAGCCTGCTACCTCGCGGTGGATATCGCGATGTGCAAGGCGTGTCTCGGGAAGTTCGACGAGGCGAGAGAATACGCTTCTCAGTCGGTGATACTCGCGGACGACCAGAGCGACGTGGACTACATCTCCGAGAAGCTCTGCTACCTGTTCGGAATACGCACCGACAAGCCCACCGGTGAAGCCGCAAAGCTGGTGGAGGAGCTCAAACGCCGGAAGAACGGCGACGCGGAAAGGGCTGTGAGCGTGTCGGACATTGAACGCTTCACGGAGGCGGCTGAAATTGCAAAGAAGGGATAAAACACCATGATATACAGTCTCAGAGGAAAGCTCACCCACAAGACCGCCGATCTCGCGGTGGTGGAGTGCGCGGGGGTAGGATACGCGTGCAGAACGACGAGCTATACCCTTTCCCCGCTCAAAGTCGGGGAGGAGGTATTCCTGCTCACACACATGAACGTGCGGGAGGACGCGGTGGAACTTTTCGGGTTCGGAGAAGCGGCGGAGCTCAACTGCTTCCGGCTGCTGCTGAGCGTGACCGGCGTGGGTCCGAAAGCCGCGCTCTCGATACTGTCCGGAATGTCGCCGCAGGGGTTCGCGCTGTGCGTTGCGCAGGGGGACACGAAGCTTCTTACCCGGACTCCGGGGATAGGAAAAAAGATCGCCGACAGGATAATACTTGAACTAAAGGACAAGATGACCGACAGGATAGGCGAGATAAGCTCGGACACCTACGCGGAGCTTTCAAAGCCGACGGTGACGAACACGGGCAACGCTGCGGAGGCGATAACCGCGCTTACCGCCCTCGGCTTCACGGGAACACAGGCACAGAAGGCGCTTGCGGGACTGTCGCCGGAGATGCCGGTATCGGAGCTTGTCCGCGAGGCGCTGAAAAAGATAGGGAGCATAAAATGAGCGACGAGATCATAGAAGTTGAGGCCGAAAAGACCGACCCCGTGAAGAGCGAGATAGACTCCCTGCGGCGCGAGGTAGCGAAGCAGAGGAAGATGCTCAAAGCGATACTTACGCTGCTGATAATACTGACGAGCGTGATAGTCATATACATACTTTACAGAATTACTGTAGGTTCGGTGGTCGGACAGATACTCGGTCTGGTAGCGGGACTTTTCAACGGATAACGGAGATAACTGCATGATAGAAATGAACAACGACAGAGACGATATAACGGGCAATTCGCGGCTTACGGAGCCGGTGCTTACGCCCGAGGACACCGACATAGAGTACAGTCTGCGTCCGAAGCGCCTTTCGGAGTACATCGGACAGGACAAGGTGAAGGAGAATATGTCTGTGTTCATAAAGGCGGCGCGGGACAGGGGCGAAAGCCTTGACCACGTTCTGCTGTACGGACCGCCGGGGCTCGGAAAGACGACGCTTGCGCGGATAATCGCGAACGAGCTCGGCGTAGGGATAAGCATTACGTCGGGACCCGCGATAGAGAAGCCGGGCGACCTTGCCTCGATACTTACGAACCTGAAAGACGGGGACGTTCTGTTCATAGACGAGATACACAGGATGTCGCGACAGGTGGAGGAGATACTTTACCCGGCAATGGAGGACAACGTTCTGGACATCATCATCGGTAAGGGACCCTCGGCGCAGTCGATACGGATAGACCTGCCACACTTCACGCTTGTGGGTGCGACGACCCGCGCGGGACAGCTTACGAGCCCGCTTCGTGACAGGTTCGGGGTGATACAGCGTCTGGAGCTGTACACGGAGGATCAGCTGTGCGACATCATCATGAGAAGCTCGGTGATACTTACGATACCGACGGACAGGGACGGAGCGCTGGAGCTTGCGCGAAGGTCACGGGGAACGCCGAGAATAGCGAACAGGCTTTTGAAGCGGGTACGGGACTTTGCGGAGGTCATGGGCGACGGACGGATAACGAAGGAAATGGCGGATATCGCACTTGACAGGCTGGAGATCGACAAGCTGGGGCTTGACGGGCTTGACAGGCGGATGCTGACGATGATAATAAAGGGGTATAACGGGGGTCCTGTGGGACTGGACACGCTGGCGTCGGCGCTTGGAGAAGAAGCGGTGACGTTGGAGGACGTGTGTGAGCCGTTCCTGATGCAGCTTGGGTTTATCGCGAGAACGCCGAGAGGGAGAACAGCGACGACCCTCGCGTATCAGCATTTGGGTCTGGAGCAGGCCGGACAGCAGAGATTTGACTGATGACCGGCGGAACAGCCGGATAAGATCGTCTTAACGATTAAACATACTAAGGAGAAAGTTATTATGGGAAGACTCTTCGGAACTGACGGAGCTCGCGGTGTCGCTATCACCGAACTCACCTGCGAACTCGCAATGAACATCGGCCGCGCAGCCGCTATCGTGCTCACCAAGCATAAACCCGCCGGCTCAAAGGCAAAACTCCTCATCGGCAAGGATACCCGCGTATCCTCCGATATACTCGAAGCAGCTATCATCGCCGGTATCATGTCCGTCGGCGCTGATGCCGTCAAGCTCGGTACAGTCCCTACCCCCGCCGTAGCGTACCTCGTAAAGCAGCAGAAAGCAGACGCGGGCGTCATGATCTCCGCATCACATAACCCCGTCGAGTATAACGGTATCAAGCTTTTCGCGGGCACGGGCTTCAAGCTCCCCGATGAGGTGGAAAACGAGATCGAGGCTCTTATCCTCGACACTCCCGAGCTTATCACCCTCACCGACGGCACGAACGTAGGACGGGGAAGCTCCCTCGATAACGCCGCTGATATCTATATCGACCACCTCGTCTCCGTCGCACAGATCAAGCGCTCCGATCTACGTATCATAGCCGACTGCGCCAACGGAAGCGCCTCCGCGACAGCCCTTAAACTGTTCGGAAGGCTCAAACTGCGCTGCGACATCATCAACGCAGAACCCGACGGCTGCAACATCAACGAGAATTGCGGCTCTACACATATCGACATCTTGCAGGAGAAGGTGA
>JAFZOA010000498.1 GCA_017550775.1 Ruminiclostridium sp.
CGCGGCAACGATCTGGTAGTATCCGCCCGGTTCATAGCATTTGACCGATCCGCGCACGACCACCGCCATTCCGTCCTCAAGCGGGGTACTGATGCGCTCGGCGTCGCTCCGGAAGATGATGACGCGTATTGAGGCATCGTCGTCCTTAAGCGTGAAGTAGATATGGCCGGAACGCGCGTTGGGGCTGTAATTCGATATCTCGCCCTTTACGCAGAGATCCTCGAATGTCTTTTCCGACCGTATCATCGACGCGATCTTTCGCCCGAGCTGAGAAACGGTAACGGTAAGCGGACTAATCGGCATTACTGCCCACCGTCCTTATGTAATTGCCGAGAATTCCGTTGATGAAGCCGCTGTCCTGCTTGTCGGCGTACTTTTTCGAAAGCTCGACAGCCTCGTTCACCGCGCCCTTGGGCGGTATCTTGTCGCTGTATTTTATCTCGTAAAGCGCGAGACGAAGTATGGTCTTGTTGACTTTCGGGATACGCGAGACCTCACGGGTCTTGCTGTATTCGGCGATTATCGCGTCGAGCTCATCATATTTCGCTATGACGGCTTCGGCGGTCTTTATCATCTCCGGAGTCACGGTCATCTCATATGCTTCCTCGCACGCACTGGCGAGCTCACTGACTTCGGTCCCGGAAAGCTCGTTCTGAAACAGAAGCAGGAACGCACCCTCGCGTATCTCTCTTCTTGTAAGTTTTTCGCTCATTTTCTTTCTTCCATTCCTTTTCGTGTAACGCCAAGCGGCCCTCCGAAACGATGAACGGAGGGCTTTGCCCGATTATTTTCCTGTAATGCCGACGATCTTAACGTTTACCTTTGAAACAGCGATGCCGGTCATATTCTGCACAGACGACTTTACGTGCTCCTGAACGGACTTCGCGACTTCATAGGCACGGTAACCGGATTCCGTAACGACGGCGATGTCTATGACTGCCGAATCGGAATCAAGTCTGACCTTTATCGGGGAAACGAGCTTTGATGTGAGCGGCGCGCCCCCGAGGACAGCGAACTTGTTGACCGAATTCACCGCTACGCCCTCAACTTCCGACGCCGCTGTCTCGGCTATGCTTACGATGACGTATGTCGAGACCTGGAGAGAGCCCGATGTGTTTTCTGCTGGATTTATGTCCATGATATACCTCCGAATTTCCGCGGTAACGCGATGTCTGATTTTTTGATCCATACTATTATACCACAAAAATCCGAAAAGTACAACTATTTTATTTCAACAATTGTAATATTTTCTGCAGGGACCGAAATCTCGCCCAGAAGAGTGCTTTTTATCTGCGCTGCCTGCGCGTTGTCGAGCCCCGAGGTCTTCACGACGATATTGGCGGTCGAGTCGGTAAGGTAGCAGAGCGCGTCGGAGAATCCCTGTGCCTTGAGAAGGCTTTCTATGCGGGATTCCTTTTCTATGCAGCTGCTCACCTCGCGAACGTCCTCGGATATCACGGCAAGCTCGTCTGTGGTGCTGTCGCCGCCGTAATAGAAGCTCTGAAGCACCTCTATCGACTCATCACGGCTCTTCTGCTTGTCGAGCCTCGCCTGTGCGAAATATTCGTCCGAATCGGTCGAAGCGACGTTTATCCCGCTGTCGGAAACGTCGGCGTCAACAAAGCGTATCTCGCCGTATGACGCGGTCTCGGACTTCTCCGACCCCTTTGTGACGGCGGGCTTCGACGCATAAACAAAGTTCACATAGACCGCCGCCCCGAGCAGCACGGCAAGCCCCGCCGCCGCTATCTGTTTTCTTCCGATAATGAGGTTTAATC
>JAFZOA010000046.1 GCA_017550775.1 Ruminiclostridium sp.
CGCATTCTTCGCGGCGGTCATTCCTCCGAACACCGCGCCGAGCATGGAGTTTCCGCCGAGACGGTTCGCGCCGTGATACTGACAGGCGCACTCCCCCGCCGCGTACAGCCCGTCAAGGCTCGCCTCGTGCCGGTCATTGACGAGTATCCCGCCCATAAAGTAGTGTATCGACGGCTTTACCGGCACCGGATCTTTCTTCGGGTCAAGCGGGAACCAGTGCATTATCTGCTCCCGCAGATCGGAAAGCCGGTTCTTCCACACGTCCTCCGTTATACCGGTCATGTCGAGGAACACGGTCCCGTTCTTTACGGACGGGTCTCTGCTCACGAAGTATATCTCCCGCGAGACAACATCGCGCGGCATAAGGTTTCCGAGGGAGGGGTATTTTTCCTCCATGAAGTACCACGGGAAGCCCCCGCGCTCCGCGTACAGCCGGCCTCCCTCACCCCGCGCCGCCTCGCTTATGAGACAGTTCTTCCCCGGTCTCGCGATGGTGGTCGGGTGATACTGTATCATTTCAAGGTTTGCGAATTTTACTCCCTGGGCGAACATCACCGCCGCCGCAGTCCCGCTGTTCGTGACGGTACCGGTGGTTCGCGACGGGAAGAAGCCGTTAAGTCCTCCGAGCGCCGTTATGACAGTTCCCGCAAAGTCGAGGTGCTTTCCCGTGTAGTCGTCCTTCACGCGCACTCCCGCGCACCGCCCGTTCTCGGTTAGCAGGCATACGAAGCTGTGGCGCGGGTAACGCTCCACCAGCCCGGAGACCTCGTACTTCCTCACCGCGTCGATAAGCGCGGTCATTATCATCTTTCCCGTGCTGCTTTTTGCGAATGCGGTGCGTTTTTTCTTCTGTCCGCCAAAGCTTCGCAGCGTGAGCGAGCCGTCATTGTTACGGTTGAACGGCACCCCCAGTGCTGCGAGCCGCATTACGACCTCAGGCGCGTTTTCGGTAAGCGCCCTTACCGCGTTGGGGTCGGCAAGATAACAGCCGCTCTTCATCGTTTCTTCAAAGTGCAGCTCCGGGGTATCTCCCTCGCCCATGGTGTTCAGCGCGGCGTTTATACCGCCCTCCGCGAGCACAGACTGCGCACGCTCGGACTGCTGCGCCGAGATGAGCCTGCACCGTATTCCCTTTTCCGCGAGCGTGAGAGCCGCCGAGAGCCCCGCTATCCCCGCTCCGAGTATGTTTATCACAGCAGTCACCTCACAAAGTACACACAGAACGCGGCTCCCGAAGCGAGCAGCGCTGTGGAAAGGACGAGCATCACGGTCACGGAGATCTTTTCCCCGCGCCCGAGACCGAACGCGATCATAAGCGGCCGGATATTGCCGATAAGATGCACGGCAAGCGAAGCCACGAACAGTACGGACAGCATGAGCTGCGGGAAACCGTAGTTCATGTAGTTATCCCCGGTGAGCATGATTGCGTGAAGCACCGCAAAAACGAGCACCGCTACCCCGCTTATCCGCCGTACCCAGAACATCCCGTTCTCCGCGAAATAGCCGGAGCCGGTCTTACCGAGCGCTTTGAAGGTGTCCGCGGTAAACTTCACGCATATCACGATATGCACGGTTATCGCCGCAAGGAGAATGAACGCGCTCACCTTGGAAACTATATAGAGGCTGTCGTCAAAACCTGCGAGCAGGAGCCCGCCTGTCACGAGGTGAAAAAGAAACAGGACGGTAAGTATCACGCTTATGATCGCATTCAGCTTTCTCATACAAACACCACCGGAAAAATAATTGAATTTGCGGATTATTGCGATCGCCCGGAAAACGTATGAACAGCAAAGCCTTTCCGGACACAACAATATCTGTTACCTGTTTTAGCATTTTCGGAACCACTTGTCAAATTTCTCACACTATTGTCTTATCAGCCTATTGACAGGTTTTTCCGTTTTTCCCCCGCCGTACACAGGCGAAAAACCATTATATGACATCGGTATCCATGCCGATAATACACTCTCTCGCTTAAAAATACGCCGTACAGGGATGACCCTGTACGGTGCTTTCATGCGTTCAGAACAACTGTCCCGGAAGCTTCAGCTTTTCCTTTGCGGGGAAGCTCTTGTCGAACTCCTCAACATCGGCATCATCAACATAGTAGCCCTGCGGAGTGCGATAGACACCCGTAACTCCGCCGAGATACCCCGGTATCAGCTCCTTGCAGAGAAAGAACGACTGATCCGCGTCCTCCGGCAGGTCATGGTATCTTATGCCGAATCCGCGTGCGTAGTCAAACCCGCTCTTGCCGTAGAACTGTATGTTGCCCTCAAACAGGACAGCTCCGAATCCGAGCTCGGCGGCTTTCTCAAGCGAGTAGTCAAGGATAGCCTTGCCGTAGCCTTTACGTTTGAGCTCCGGTATGATACCTATCGGCCCCATGGTAAGGACATCCTTCACGGTACCGTCGTCCGCGTCGATGATCGTTCTCATGAACACATTCTGTCCGATGAGCCTTCCGTCCTTCTCCATTACAAAGTCAAGCTCCTTCACGAACGCCGGGTCGTCTCTGAGCACATGGATAACGTAGTGCTCGGAACAGCCCGGACGGTAAACGTTCCAGAATGCTTCCCTTACGAGGTTTTCGACCTCTCTGTGATCTTCCTTCTTTTCCAAACGAATGATATAGTCAACTTTATTCATTATTTATCCTCCTGAATGCTTATGGGGAACTCAGAAAATCATTGCTGTCTCATTTTCCGTTCCCGGAACGTTTTCCGGATATCCCCTTTGACCGAAAGCTGCTTTTCAGCGGGAGGTCTTTCAGACAGCGAGCCGACCTCCCGTCAGCCTGCTATCTCCGTTTTGTTGTACTTTCTCAAACAGTACTCTCCTGTAATAAAATATTTATGATCTGACCATTACGGTCGGAACACCTGTGTTTTGTGCGGTCAGGATATGACC
>JAFZOA010000499.1 GCA_017550775.1 Ruminiclostridium sp.
CGCCCGTTTTTCCGTCTCTTACTTCTCTGTAAGGGACGGATTTTCTTCCTCGCTGCTGTTGTTCACTTCTCCTTACAGCGGTTATCTGTGCAGAGCGGACAGTCGTCCGTCTTTCCGTCTCTTACTTCTCTGTAAGGGACGGATTTTCTTCCTCGTTGCTGTTATTCACTTCTCCTTACAGCAGCTACCTGTGCAGAGCGGGCAGTCGCCCGTTTTTCCGTCTCTTACTTCTCTGTAAGGGACGGATTTTCTTCCTCGCTGCTGTTATTCACTTCTCCTTACAGCGGCTACCTGTGCAGAACGGGCAGTCGCCCTTTTTTTCTTTTAAGCAATTGTTATCGGACAACAAAAACACGCATCTCCCCCTACTGACGAGAGATGCGCTTTTCTGTAGAAATATAGCAGTCAACGACTAAATATCGCTTGCGTCGATGTCAAGCGCAATATGTATGTCATATCCGGGGTACTCTTCCAGTATCTCGGATTTTACTTTCTCCGAAAGCTTTTCCCGGTCTTCGACTTTGAAGTCAAGCACCATGTCGAATGTTATCTGCTGCTTCCCGATATCGACGTAAAAACCGTGTATCTGCAATACCCCTTCATGGGACATAACGATGCTTCTGATCCTGTCACGCATTTTCGCCGCATCGTCATCGGAAGTGTTCACGGAATACACGCCCACCGCGCTGATGATAACGGCGGTCTCGTGGAATACCGCAGCCATTACCTCACGGCTGAGCGCGTCGATCTCCCTCGCGGTCAGAACATCGTCCACCTCTATATGAAGCGACGCTATGTTCCTGTCGGGACCGTAATTGTTTATAAGCAGGTCATACGCCCCATGCACACGCGGCACTTTCAGAGCGGCGGCTTTTATCTGCTTCACAAGCTCCGTATCGGCTCTCGCACCGAGCATCTCGTTTACCGCGTCCGAGATCATCTCGATACCCGCCTTGATTATGAACAGCGCGATTATCGCACCTACCCACGCTTCAAGGCTGATATGGAAGAACATATACACGAGCGCAGTCACAAGCACCGACGTTGACAGTATCGCGTCGTTCAGAGCGTCCGAGCCAGAAGCGATAAGTGAGCCGGAATTGACCGCCTTGCCCTTTGCCTTCGTGTATGTTCCGAGCACGATCTTCACGACTACCGCGGCACCGAGTATCACCAGCGAGACCACGGAATAATCCGGAGTTTCGGGAGTGATTATCTTCTTCACGGAGTCTATAAAAGCCGTAATACCGGCGTAAAGCACGATAGCCGAAACTATCAGCGCGGACATATACTCGATACGCCCGTAGCCGAGGGGGTGCTTCTTGTCCGGCTTCTTCCCGGCGAGCTTAGTGCCTATGATCGTGATAAGGCTCGAAAGCGCGTCGCTCAGATTGTTCAGCGCGTCGGAAACTACCGCGACGGAGTTTGACGCGATACCGATAAACGCCTTGAATGCCGCAAGCATAACATTCGCGGCAATGCCTATGATACCGGTGCGTACTATTACTTTCCCGCGCACCTCGGGAGTGTAGCTTTCGTTCTTATTTTCGCTCATTTCAGGAACCCGTTGATTATCTGTTCCTCCGCTTCCGCTTCGGTAAGTCCGAGGGTCATCAGCTTAATGAGCTGTTCACCCGCTATCTTTCCTATCGCCGCTTCGTGGACAAGTGCCGCATCAACGCTGTTCGCTTCAAGAGCCGGAAGCGCAAGTATCCGTCCCTTGTCCATGATGATCGAGTCGCACTCGGTATGCCCGCTGCACGCCGCGTTTCCGGCTATGCACGCGTCGAACTTCTGGAAGGACGTATCACGCGCGACCGAGCGGGATACCACGTCCGCGCTCGAACCGTCCTCATTGAGCGACACCTTGTATGTGCTTACGGCGGTCTGGGAGCCGTGAGTCATAAGTCTCTCGCGCACCACAAGCTTCGCGTCCTTTTTCAGCTCCGCGATCGTGGAGCGCTCGGTGGAATCCACGCCCTTTATCTGCGCCATTTCCATTTCCATGGAGCTTCCTTCCTCCATGTACACCTCGGTCACGGGGTTGAGTATGCGCTTTCCGTTGCCGTCGCCGGAGCCGTAGTGCTTCTCGACATAGCGCACCTTCGAGTTCTTCCCGACGTAGAAACGATGTATGCCGTCATGCTCGCTGTCCTGCTGTCCGCAGTTGTCGATGCCGCAGCCCGCAACTATCAGCACGTCGCAGTCCTCGCCGATATAGAAGTCGTTGTACACGGTCTCTTTAAGTCCGCTCTCGCTGAGCACCACGGGGATATGGACGCTCTCGTTCTTCGTTCCGTCCTTGATGCGGATATCAATTCCGCTTCCCTCGGTCTTGGGGGTAATGTCAATATTGGCGGTAGTGTTGCGCGCCACAGCCTTCCCGTTTGCGCGGAAGTTGTACGCACCCTCGGGGGTATCATGCAGGTCGGCTACCTCGCGGATAAGGCGAAGCTGTATCGGATCCATTTCAAGCATTGTTTTCTCCTCCTTCCGCAAGCTTATAGCAGGCGCTCTCGGCGTATTTCGTACCGATTATCCCGGGAAGTATCTCTTCCCTGCTTCCCTGCTTTAACACCTTTCCGTCCGCGATAACTATTATCTCGTCGGCGATGTTGAGTATGCGCTCCTGGTGCGAGATCACCACTATGGTGCGCTCCTTGTCCGAGCTCTGCATCTTCTCGAAAATGCGGATCAGGTTGTTGAAGCTCCAGAGGTCGATACCCGCTTCCGGCTCGTCGAACAGCGCGAGCTTCACGTCCCTTGCAAGCACGGTCGCGATCTCGATGCGTTTGAGCTCGCCGCCGGAGAGCGACGCATTAACCTCGCGGTTGATGTAGTCCTTTGCGCAGAGCCCAACTTCTGACAGGTACTCACACGCCTTGTCGATCTTTATGGGCTTGCCCGCCGCGATACGAAGTAGGTCGAGCACGGTAAGTCCCTTGAAGCGAACCGGCTGCTGGAACGCAAATCCGATACCGAGCCGCGCACGGTCGGTGATACTGAGGTCGGTTATGTCCTCGCCGTTCCAGATGATGTTTCCGGAGGTGCTTTTCTCGATACCCGCAATAAGCTTCGCGAGGGTGGATTTTCCTCCGCCGTTTGGTCCCGTGATGACGACGAAGCTGTTGTCGGGGACAGTGAGCGTGATATCGCGGACTATCTCTACCTTGCCGTCGTCGGCGTTAAAGGACAGGTTCTTAAGTTCGAGCATATTGTATCTCCTTTGTTTTATTTCTTCACGATCTTGAATTCAAGCGTGTATGTTCCGTAATATAATCCCTTTCCGGTAACTGTGACTGTCGCCGTACCGGGCTTCTTGTTGTTGCTGTATGAAGCCGTATAGTCGATGCCCTCGCGAAGAGTGTAGTCTCCGTCCCGTATCGTAACGGCGGGCTTTATGAGCTTTCCGGTGTACTTCCGATTTGCTATCCTGTCAAACTCCAGCTTGTCCAGCGGCTTTATCACGTCAATATAGTTCCCGAAGCCCGACCCTACCGGCATATCGCTGTACACTGTGACCCATTTTCCGTTCTCGTACTTCTGGAGCTTAATATCGGCGAACCAGGCTCTGCCTTTACTCTCATGAGACCAGATACCGTTAAACAAGCCAAGATCTACCGTATCCCGGTAAGATTCCGTTTTGAATTCATAGGTGAGCTTACCCCATTTCTCCGACGAATATTTTTCGGAATGGTCATTAAAGTATGCGTCGCCTATGTACGCTCCGCCGTCACCCGAGAAAGCGCAGTAAGCGGTCAAGCGATACTGCGATGAAGGCTCAACCGCGAATGTACGCTGTAAGAACCCTATATCTTTCCCCTCGTTATTTACCAAAAAGGAATACGGATAGTCGCCATGACTGTTGTTTACATCGATGTACATACGGGTCGTGTGATGCTGACTGTAGTTGTAGCTCCAGCTTTCTTTGTCCTCCCGGACAGCTTCCTTGTTGTACTGATTGGTAGCCCCCATCGGAACTTCCGGAGGATATTCGTAACCGTCTATCACCTTGGTATGCGTCTTTTCATACTCGTTGTCACTGACAAGATAGTAATCAAGGCATACCTTGTCAGTGGTGTTGTCCGTCCATGTCACGTCTATGTTGCACCAGTGTCCGTCTATCTGAACCATATTTGCGGCGTGATAATTGTACGGATTATTCCTGACATAAATACCGCAGCCGAGAACGGGTATCTCAAGTATCTGCATTATATATGTGAAAGCGTCTGCATACCC
>JAFZOA010000047.1 GCA_017550775.1 Ruminiclostridium sp.
AAGGAGCTTTAACTATGGATATGATAATCAAGAACGGTACGATAGTCAACGCGTCCGGCAGCGTTAAAGCCGACGTAGGAATAAAGGACGGCAAGGTCGTCTGCATCTCCGACAGCATATCGGACTCCGAATGCGAAAACATCATCGACGCGAGCGGAAAGCTCGTGCTCCCCGGCGCGATAGACGCACATACTCACCTTGCGATGCCGTTTGGCGGCACAGTTTCCTCGGACGACTATTTCGCGGGAACAAGGGCTGCTGCCTGCGGCGGAACAACAACGGTGTTCGACTTCGCGTTACAGGATTTCGGCGAGAAGATGACCGATACGGTAAAGAGGCGTGATGCTCTCTGCGCACCCTTCGCTGCGGTCGATTACTCGTTCCATGTCGCAGTAAAGGATGTTGAGAACGGTCTGATCGACGGCATCGGCGAATGCGTCGAGATCGGCGTTCCGTCGTTCAAGGTGTTTATGGTATATGATTTCGGCGTTACCGACGGCGTATTCTTCCAGGTGCTTCAGAAGGCAAAGGAAGTCGGCGCTCTCATCGAAGTACACGCCGAGAACAACGAGCTCGTGAATATGCTTACTAAAAAGTATATTTCCGAGGGTAAGACCAGCGCGTGGTATCACTATATGTCACGTCCCGAATTTGTCGAGGGCGAAGCGGACGAGCGTGCGATACAGTGGGCAAAGGCGAGCGGCGCTCCGCTCTACATCGTGCATCTCGCCAACAAGCAGGGTGTCGAGGCTGTTACAAAGGCAAAGGACGAGGGTTACGAGATATACGCCGAGACCTGTCCGCAGTACCTCGAATTCACGAGCGAAGTTTATAAGCGTGAAGACGGCAGAAACTTCGTCTGCTCGCCGCCCATGAAGGGCAAGGAAAGTCAGGACGCTATCTGGGAAGCTATCAAGCGCGGTGACATCGACACGATAGCTACTGACCACTGTCCTTTCCAGTCCACCGAAAAAGACTGGGGCAAGGACGATTTCACGAAGATACCGAACGGCTGCGCGGGTATCGAGAATATGTACCCGTATATGCTGTCTGCGGCGAACGAGGGCAGGATAAGCTTTGAGAAAGCCGTTGCACTCTGCTCGGCAAATCCCGCAAAGATCTTCGGCTGTAAGACAAAAGGCGCGATCGCTGTCGGTAAGGATGCGGATATTGTCATCTACGACCCGACGATAGACTTTACGATAACGAATGAAAAAATGCACTCTGACTGCGACCATACGATCTGGGAGGGCGTGAAAGTCCACGGCTATCCCGTTCAGACATACTGCCGCGGAAAGCTTGTTTACGACAACGGCGAGTTCGTCGGCGAGAAAGGATATGGAAAGTTTGTCAAGTGCAGCCTGAAATAAGGATAATACTATGTTAAGAATAAGAGAAGAAGCTGCAAGATGTATGCTGTGTGCCGAGGGCGCCTGTACAAAGGCGTGTCCGAAGGGCTATGACCCCGCAAGAATGATCCGGGCGATAAGGTTCGAGAACGAGACCGAAGCGGGTAAATTCATAAACGCGGAAGTATGTGCGTGCTGCCCGGGCGAATGTGAAAAAACCTGCATACATTACGATCAGCCAATACGAATACGGGATACGGCAACACAGCTTATGAAGCCGGTTACATACGACAAGGAGCCCGATCTCTCGATAGAGTTCTGCGGCGTTAAATGCGAAAATCCGTTCTTCCTTTCTTCTTCGATCGTCGCGGGCGATTACGATATGTGCGCCCGCGCCTTCGAGGCGGGCTGGGGCGGCGCGGTATTCAAGACGATAGGCTTTCTGATACCGGATGAGGTATCGCCGCGCTTCGGCGCTATCGGAAAAGAAGGCACCCCGTTCATCGGCTTCAAGAACTTGGAACAGATCTCCGACCACCCGCTCGAATACAACCTCGACGTGCTGAAACGGCTCAAAGAGAAATACCCGACAAAGGTGCTCGTAGCGTCGATAATGGGTCAGACCGACGAGGAATGGACGCGGCTCTCCGAGCTTGTAACAAAAGCCGGCGCCGACATCATCGAGTGCAATTTCAGCTGTCCGCACATGAGCGGAAGCGGTCTCGGTTCTGATGTCGGGCAGTCCCCCGAGCTTGTGCAGCGTTACACAAAGCTCGTAAAGAGCGCGACACATCTCCCCGTTCTCGCGAAGATGACCCCGAATATCGGGAACATGGAGATACCCGCTATAGCTGCGGCACAAGGCGGCGCGGACGGTATTGCCGCAATAAATACGATCAAGAGCATTCTCGGGATAAACACCGACACCTTTGAGAGCAGCCCGTCGGTAGGCGGAAAATGCTCGGTATCGGGGTATTCCGGAAAGGCGGTAAAGCCGATAGCGTTACGCTTCATACACGACCTTGCGAAATGCCCGCAGCTGTCGGAAATGCAGCTCAGCGGCATGGGCGGTATCGAAACGTGGCACGACGCGCTGGAATTCATCATGCTCGGCTGCCGCAACATTCAGGTGACAACAGCGGTGATGCAGTACGGCTACCGCATCATCGACGACATAATTTCGGGAACGAAGAACTACATGGCGTCTCACGGCATATCGAAGATTACCGATCTCGTCGGCGCGGCGCTCCCGAATCTCGTTCCCGCGGATACGCTCGACCGCTCTACTGTGGTATTCCCGTCATTCGATACGGAGAAATGCCTCGGCTGCGGAAGATGCTTTATATCCTGCTCGGACGCGGGTCATCAGGCGATAACAATGAACGACGGAAAGGCGAAGCTGAACGCTTCGAAATGCGTCGGCTGTCACCTGTGTATGCTCGTCTGTCCGTCGGGAGCGATAACGGATAAGACAAAACGTATCATGAAACCGAAAAGGGGGTGATCCCCTATGGCGATCTCATTATCCCAGCTCTGCGCGAACGCGGAGAAAAGCTACGCAATGAAGCTTATAGCCGGCATCGGCGGCACGGAAA
>JAFZOA010000500.1 GCA_017550775.1 Ruminiclostridium sp.
ACGCAGGCAGGCGACAGCAGCGGCGCGCTGGCTACCGCGGAGTATTCCGTATCACCGCTGTTTATCCCGCCCAACGACATCTTCCGCAAGGAGTACGCCGGCGCTGTGAACGCGGTGCGCGGCGGCGCGAAGCTGTACCTCGGCAACAAGAGCATCGAGAGCGCGTTCGAGCGCGCGTCTGAAAAGGAAAAGGAGACCGGCTCCGTCCGCAAGGCAAGCTACCGTAAGACAAAGAACGGAACCGACAGATCCCGCCCGGCCGCGAAAACTCCGATAAAGGAAGAAAAAGCCCCGTCCGCGGAGAAAGCGGACAAGGCAAGAGAAGATTTCGAGAGCGACGAGCAGTACGCTCTGTACACCGTTATAGCCGAAAGCGCGGCTCCGGTAGGTCTTGAGGAGCTTATCGCAAAGACAGGATATGCCGCGGACACGCTTGCCGAAGCCCTGCTCGACCTCGAGATAGCCGGCGCGGTCACCTCCGCCGGGAACCGCTATTCCGCGGTGTAAGAACTACAACAGTATATCCGCAAAGCTGCCCCTGATCGCGTCAACGAGCGCGCGGGGCGAAAGCTTTATCTGAAGCCCTACCCTTCCGCCGCTTATGTAGAAGCTGTCGAGCACCCCGGCGGACTCATGTATGACGGTCACGAACTGCTTTTTCATTCCGATCGGCGTACAGCCGCCGCGGACATACCCGGTCACAGGGGTGAGATCCTTGACATGAAGCAGCTCTACCGACTTCTCCCCAACGCTCTTTGCCGCCTTTTTCAGATCGAGTTCCTTGTCAACGGGAATGAGGAAGCAGTAGTAGTTCCCGCTCTTCCCGTGCGCAACGAGAGTCTTGAATGTCTCGTCCGGCGGCTGCCCCAGCGCGTTCGCCGTGGTGATACCGTCAACGAACTCGTCGCACTCATACTTGCGTTCCTCATACGCTATCCCGCACTTGTCCAGAAATCGCATAGCGTTGGTCTTTGTTTCTTTTGCCATGATTACCTCCACGAAAAACAGTCATGATCGACACCATTTTATCTTATTGTATAAAACACTGTCATTTTCAACAAACGTATAAACATGATTTGTTAACAGTATAACATATTTTAATATATTTTTCAACATTAAAAGCAATTTTTCCTTATCCGGCTTTCTCCGCACAACTGCCTCATACTCAGAACAAGCGTATTTAAAGCATTTCTCACCTCTGTGATCGTGTGAAAAACGATGTTAAAAAGTTTATGATTTTTGTCAAAACAGACTTGACATTGTTTTTTTTATGTGCTATAATGATAATGTTAAAAACCTGTCATATATAATTAAGGTGTGAAAGGATATCACACTCCGGTCATTAATCCACTCATCATCTCACACCGGCGACGTTAACGGATCTGACGACAGGATATCTATGGATATGAACAGGAGAAAAAATATGAGCGAACTTGAATTCGGAAGCACTTTGTATAAATTATATCATATCGCAGTGCGTCTTGAAGAAAGTGAATTGAAAGACAATAAAAGCTGTGCCGGACTGACGGTAAATGAGCTCAACCTGATAGAATGTATCCGCAACCTCACAAAAAACGGTGAGGGTCCGACAATAAGCTCGATCGCGACCGAGCTCGATATCACCCGCCCCTCTACCACCGTTGCGGTCAATAAGCTTTGCAGCAAGGAGATCGCAGAGAAAAGCGAGAGCGCTACCGACGGACGCTCGGTAAAAGTCAGACTCACCCCGAAGGGCGAAAAAGCCTACAGCGCACACCACGCGTTCCAGAGCTCTCTGGCAAAGGCGGCAAAGCAGGAAATGAGCGAGAAGGACTACGCGGATATCGCGGCAAGCCTCACAAATCTCAACAAATTCTTCACATCCCGTCTCGAAGGGATATGATCCGAAACGCACAATATCTGTTCTTTTGCAGGTTCTTATGAACCTGCAAAAAAACGCATTCGCAATTTAACAGTTGAAATCGTTTTTAGGTAAAAGCAATAAATTATTTTAACAGCGTTAAAAAGATTTATTGATTATATAACAACATTTTTTTCATACCCGACAGGAGGATAAAAACTATGGGAATGACATTCAACCGCAAGCTCCCGATACCGAAGCTTATCAAGGAGCTCTACCCCCTTTCCGACCACATCGCACAGATAAAGGCGGAAAAGGACGAACAGATCAAGGCAATATTTGAGGGCAAGGACAAGCGCTTCCTTCTCATAATCGGACCCTGTTCCGCCGACAGAGAAGACGCTGTGCTCGACTATATCTCCCGCCTCGCAAAGGTCCAGGAGCAGGTCAGAGACAAGATCTTCATAATCCCGCGTATCTATACCGGCAAGCCCCGCACCACCGGCGAAGGCTACAAGGGTATGCTTCACCAGCCCGACCCCAACCGCAGCGAGGATATGCTCGACGGTATAATCGCTGTCCGCCGCCTTCACACCCGCGCCATTGACGAGACCGGGTTCGTATGCGCGGACGAAATGCTCTACCCCGAGAACTACCGCTACCTGTCGGATATCCTGTCCTACAACGCAGTCGGCGCGCGCTCGGTGGAAAACCAGGAGCACAGACTTGTTGCAAGTGGTATAGACGGCCCCGTCGGTATGAAAAATCCGACGAGCGGCGATTACTCCGTAATGCTCAACTCCATTACCGCGGCGCAGAACCCCCACAAGTTCATCTACCGCGGCTGGGAAGTCACCACCCCCGGCAACCCCCTCGCTCACGCTATCCTGCGCGGCTACACCAACAAGCACGGCACCTCCATACCGAACTACCACTACGAGGATCTCAAGCTCATCTACCAGATGTATGTGGCGAAGAAGCTCGAAAATATGTCGGTCATCGTAGACTGCAACCACGCGAACTCCGGCAAGCGCTATGAGGAGCAGATACGCATAGCGAAGGAAGTACTATACAGCAAGCGCCACAGCGACGAGCTCAACGGCTTTGTCAAGGGTCTTATGATCGAGAGCTACATCGAGGACGGCGCGCAGAAGATCGGCGAGGGCGTTTACGGCAAGTCCATTACCGACCCCTGCCTCGGCTGGGCAAAGACCGAAAAGCTCATCTTAGAGCTCGCCGACGTACTGTAAGCCTATGCAGTTCCCCGAAGAACTCAGGATCGCCGCCGAAGCCTACGCGGAGACCTTCGACCGCAAAACCCTCATAAAAGCGGCGGAAGCCGTATCGGCGCGTTACCGCGAAGAAAAGAGCAGCGGCGAAGAGCTGGTAAGCTCGGAAGCGGAGATCGCCGCGTATTCGGTGGTCAGGATGCCTGCGACCTTCGCGGCAGTAAGCTCCGCGCTCGGACACGCTCTCGAAAACTACACCGGGAGCATATCTACCGCCGCCGATATCGGCTCGGGTACCGGCACCGCCGCGTGGGCGATATCCGGGCTGCTTTCCGACAGCATCGAGACCGTGCATTGCTGCGAGCGCACAGACTCCATGAGAAAGCTCGGCGAGCGTCTTATGCGGGAAGCGGGGTTTGAAACGGACGTCCGGTGGCAGCGGTTCGACGTTACCCGCGACACTCTCCCGCAGAGCTACGACCTCATAACCGCCGCGTATATGCTCAACGAGCTTACCGACGCCGACAGGGAACGCGCCGTACTCGCCATGTGGGAAAAAACGGACGGTATGCTGCTGATAGTCGAGCCGGGAACGATGAAGGGCTACGCGAACATCATGCAGGCGCGAAAGCTCCTTACGGCGAACGGCGCGGCTATAGCGTACCCATGCCCCGCCATAGCGAAATGTCCCATGCCGCAGGGCGACTGGTGCAATATGTCCGCGCGCGCGGCAAGGTCAAAGCTCCACAAGCAGCTAAAAGGTGCGGACGTACCCTACGAGGACGAAAAGTTCTCCGCCTTAGCCGCCGTCCGCAGCAGCGCAGCCCCCTGCAAGAGTCGGATACTGCGTCACCCACAGGTTGCGAGCGGAGTAATAACGCTGCACCTCTGCACCCCGGAGGGCATCACCGACTCAAAGATCACCCGCTCGTCCAAAAGCTTCAAGCAGGCTCGGAAAGCCGAATGGGGAGATCAATTGAATTAAGAACGAAGAAATGCCACAGAACAAAATGCTTGATTTTTGCGAGAATATGTGATATAATGAACCGGTAAACCAAGTCAGGTGGACGCGGGAGGAAACTTCTGAGGAAAGTCCGAGCATCACAGAGCGGGATAGCTGTTAACGGCAGCCGAGGGCGACCTTAGGGCAAGTGCAACAGAGATATACCGCCTTCCGGGAGTATTCTATACGCCCGGTCGGTAAGGATGGAAAGGCGAGGTAAGAGCTCACCGGGTACACGGAGACGTGTACGCCATGTAAACCCTATCCGATGCAACGCCGATTGGTTCGGGGAGAAACGTGCCTGCTCGGCGCGCCCCGTTTAAGGCGGCTACATTGCTTTACGCAAGACGATCCCACCGGCGACGGCGGGACTAGATAGATGTTCACCCAACGACAAAACTCGGCTTATCGACTTGGTTTACACCTTTTTTGAAGAAGACTCGGGTACGAGGACAAAGAAGCTCCGCATGGGGCTTCTTCTTGTTTATACCAAAACCGGTCTTCCCCACCGAAATGGGAAAGACCGGTATAAAAATCTTAATTTCTGGTTGCTTTGAGCATTCTGAGCTGTGCGCTGCGGACACCGAAGAATGTACCGACAGCTTTCTCCTGCTCGCTGCGGGAGATAGGTGTGCAGATGCGCTCAAACATCTCGTTGAGCCGCCCGTAGTCCTGCGCGAAAGCGTCCGCGCTCGCACGGATCATTTCGTCTGCGCTGACCCCGGAGAAGTCCACATGAAAACCTCCGACAAGCCCGAGATACTCGATGAAAAGGCGCTGAGTCCGGCCGTTGCCCTCACGGAACGGATGAAGCACATTTATCTCGCTGAGATAGTATGCGAGCCTGTCAGGGACAGAGGAACGCTCCGCCGTTATCAGCCAGTTCTCCTTCACGAGTCCCGCGAAAAGGTCGCCCGCGTAGGTCTCGATGAACATAGCGCGGCAGAATACGTTGCCCTTGGAGATATCGACAGTCCTGCACTGTCCCGCCCAGGTGTAGATATCGGAGAAGATCTTCCGGTGAATGCGCTTCAAATGCGCAAAGTCGAACTTTCCGACCACCGGCTCGGCCTTGAGCCGCACCAGCCACATGGACGTGATCTCGCGCTCCGCCGTATGAAGCTCCTCGTCATCGGTGATACCGAGCTTGTTTTTCAGGACCTTGGTATCGGGACTGCAATACTTGTCGTCATACTCGTAGTCGTAGTCGTAGCGTTCAAGCATTCTTCTGTGCGGAGACCTTGTACTTTCCGACAAGCTCGGACATTATCCTGCCGAAATCCTCGGGCTTTCTGAGGTAGCAGAGAAGCCTTTCCTTGTCCGCTTTTGTAAGTGCCATGCCCTCCATTGCCATAGAACCGTTTACTTCGGCAATGAGGCGTTCATTCCTGTTCATTTCGATCACCTGTTTGTCAAGTAATATGAAGCGTCGGCACACATATACATACCGCCGCTTACATAGATAATTATAGCATATTTCCGCGTTTCTGTCAATTCCAATTTTTTCTTTAGGGCGAAAACAGCCTCGTCATTATTGACAAAATGTGCCGGATTATGCTATAATATTTTCGGCATAATAATACTGCGGCGATCACCGAACGCAGTTACAGAAAAAGGAAGTGTTCCGATGAAGCATCAACGTTCAATGTACGATATAGCGGTCATAGGCGCGGGCGTTACAGGCTGCGCCGTGGCGAGGGAGCTGTCGCGGTACGAGCTCTCGATAGCGGTCATAGAGAAGGAAAGCGATGTCTGCGAGGGTACAAGCAAAGCGAACAGCGCCATCATCCACGCCGGCTTCGACGCAAAACCCGGCTCTCTGAAAGCACAGCTCAACGTCAAGGGCAACGCGCTCATGGACGAGATCTCCCGCGAGCTGAGGATCCCGTTCAACAGGTGCGGCGCGTTCGTCGTCTGCCGTGAGGAAAGCGAGCTCCCTGCACTTGAGGAGCTTCTTGAGCGCGGCGTGAAGAACGGTGTCGAAGGACTTCGCATATTGAAGCGCGACGAGGCAAAGGAAATGGAGCCGAACCTTGACGACGGAGTTTACGCAGCACTGTACGCCCCGACCTCCGGTATAGTCTGTCCCTTCGAGATGACCATAGCCTACGCGGAGAATGCCTGTGTCAACGGCGCGGAGTTCCTGCTATCCACCGAGGTCACAGGAATAACGCGCCCCGAAGACGGCGTGTTCGTTATCTCCACCACGGACGGCGATATAAACGCAAAGTGCGTTATCAACTGCGCGGGCGTATATGCCGACAAAATACACGACATGGTGTGCGATCCGTCGTTTCACATCACCCCGCGCCGCGGAGAATATATGCTGCTGGACACAACCGCCGGCGACACCGTGAAGCGCACTATCTTCCAGCTCCCGACAAAAATGGGCAAGGGCGTGCTCGTCTCCCCGACCGTCCACGGTAATCTGCTGCTCGGACCCACAGCCGACGACATAGACGACAAGGAGAACACCGCCACCACACGGGACGGACTTGCCGCGGTAAAGAGGCTCAGCGCACTCTCGGTGGCGAATATCCCCTACGGACAGGTCATCACCTCGTTCTCCGGACTTCGCGCGACGGCGGACACCGGCGACTTCATTATCCGCGAGGACGACCGCGTGAAAGGGTTCATCGACGCTGCGGGAATAGAATCCCCCGGCCTTACCAGCGCCCCGGCAGCGGCTCTGTATATCCGGGACATCGTCGCGGGCATCATGCCGCTTACCGAAAAGAAGGACTTCAACCCGGTACGTAAGGGCATACCGAGGTTATCCTTGATGTCTCCGGAGGAACGCGCCGCGCTGATAAAGGAGCGCCCGGACTACGGACAGATAGTCTGCCGCTGCTCCGGGGTGAGCGAGGGCGAGATCGCCGACAGTATAAACCGTCCGCTCGGCGCGACCACGCTGGACGGAGTAAAGCGCAGAACAGGCGCGGGAATGGGCAGGTGCCAGGGCGGCTTCTGCACCGCGAAGGTCATGACTATGCTTGCGGAAAAGCAGGGAATACAACTTGGCGAGGTGAAGAAAAATGGCTGAACGCATCTCATTGGCAGTTATCGGCGGCGGTCCCGCAGGAATGGCGGCGGCAATATCCGCGTATGACAGCGGCATCACCGATGTGACGATATTCGAGCGTGACGACGAGCTCGGCGGCATACTCAACCAGTGCATACACAACGGCTTCGGCCTGCACACCTTCAAGGAGGAGCTTACCGGTCCCGAATACGCGGGGAGGTATATAGAGCAGGTCAGGGAGCGCGGAATAAGATACGAAACGGGCTGCGCGGTGCTTTCGATAGCGCCGGACAAAACAGTCACCGTCGTGAGCAGGACAAAGGGACTGCGCATGATACAGACCGACGCAGTGATACTCGCAATGGGCTGCCGCGAGCGTCCGAGAGGGGCGCTGAACATACCGGGCTACCGTCCGCAGGGGATATACTCCGCAGGTACGGCACAGAAGCTCGTGAACTGCGAAGGCGTGCTCCCGGGAAAGGAAGTCGTGATCTTAGGCTCCGGGGATATCGGGCTGATAATGGCGCGGCGCATGACTCTTGAAGGTGCGCACGTCAAGGCGGTAGCGGAGCTTATGCCATACTCCGGCGGTCTTAAGCGCAATATCGTGCAGTGCCTCGACGACTACGGCATACCGCTGCTGCTCAGTCACACGGTAGTGGATATCAGGGGCAAGCGCAGACTTGAAGGCGTCACGATAGCCGAGGTAGACTCCACAAATACGCCTGTACCCGGCACCGAGGAATACTACGAGTGCGACACCCTGCTGCTCTCCTGCGGTCTGTTACCCGAAAACGAGCTGTCACGTTCCGCCGGAGTGGAGCTTAACTCAGCCACAGGCGGCGCGGTTGTCGATGACCGGCTCGAAACGAGCGTCGAAGGTATCTTCGCCTGCGGGAATGTCCTGCACGTCCACGATCTTGTGGACTTCGTCTCCGAGGAAGCCGGCCGCGCGGGAAAAAACGCCGCCGCATACATCGCGGAGCACGGTGCGAAGAAAGCATCTCCGCGCAGGATAAGCGTGATGGCGGGCAACGGCGTCCGCTACACAGTTCCTTCGACGATCGACACGGCGAACGCGGCTGAGGATATCCACCTGCGTTTCAGGGTCAGGAACGTGTACAAGGGCTGCACGATAAGCGTGAGCGGCGGCGGGAAGGAGCTTCTCTCCAGGAAGAAGCGCATCACCGTGCCGAGCGAAATGGAAGACATCATCATAAAGCCGGAGCTGCTTGACGGAATTGAGGGCGGCATCACGGTAGAGATAAAGGAGGGCGGCGTATGACACGGAACATGATCTGTATAGGCTGTCCCATGGGCTGCGATCTCACGGTCGAGGTCGAGGACGGCAAGGCGGTGAGCGTCACCGGCAACACCTGCGGCATAGGAAAGAAATACGCCGAGACAGAGGTTTCCGCACCCACAAGAACGGTCACATCCACGGTAATGTCCGACGCGGGCATTCCGGTGCCGGTCAAGACAAAGACGGCTGTGCCGAAGGAGCGCATCTTCGACGTGATGAAGGACATCAAGAGCACGATCGCGAAGCTGCCGGTGCATATCGGCGATACCGTGATAAACGACGCGGCAGGCACGGGCGTGGCTGTCGTGGCAACAAAGAATGTGGGAGTCGAGTAAGAATGACAGATACCGAGAAGTATGAGGAAGCCCTCCGCTACGCGACAGAGATGCACAAGGGTCAGTACCGCAAGGGGGGTGCCGAGTACATCACACACCCTGTCGCGGTCGCGGAGATAGTACGGGAGAAGGGCGGAGATACCGACTGTATCATCACCGCTCTGTTCCACGACCTGCTGGAGGACACCTCCGCCGACGAGCGGGAGATCGAGCGGATAGGCGGTAAGAAGGTGCTGAACGCGGTAAAGCTTCTCACCAAAACGCCCGGATATGTGATGAAGGACTACGTTGAAGGCATAAAGTCCGACCCGACCGCGTATCTTGTAAAGGGCGCGGACAGGCTTCACAACCTGCGTTCGGCATGCGAAGGAAACGAAGCGTTCCGGCGCAGATACATCGCGGAGTCCGAGGAGTGGTACATGGACTTTCTTCCCGAGATACCGCAGGCAGTAGAAGCGCTCAGAAAGACGCTTCCGGAATACGGAGAGACGCGATGATACCAAGAGAAGCAAGGTTCGGGATCATGAGAAAAGAGAGTATAGTCCCGAAGAAAAGGCTCATCATCGCCGCAGCTTTTCTTGTACCGGCGATAGGCGGACTTGTCGCGGCATACTACGCGGACGGCTTTGCCGACTTCTACGGCTTCAATATCTATCCGACCGTCGTGAACATCTTCGCCCGTATCAGCGGGATATTCCCGTTCTCCGTAGCGGAGATCATGGTGATAGCGGGCGTGCTGCTCGCGCTGTTCTCGATAGTGTACTTCATTGTGGGCATGATACGGCGCAAGGGCAGGCGCGGGCGATTCCTGCTGTCGTCGGTATCGTCGGTGCTGCTGGTAGGCTCGATACTGCTGTTCGAGTTCACATACGGCATGGGGATAAACTACAACCGCAAGCCGTTCTCCGAGATCGCGGGGCTTAAAACGGGAAAATACACCAAGGCGCAGGTGCTTGAGGTGCTGGAATACACCATCGCGAACCTCACGGAAGCGGGAAAGTACATAGAACTCGACGAAGAGGGTCACATCGTCGCCCCGGACGACCTCTCGGCGCGCGCAGTCGCGGCAATGCGGAAAATGGGTGAGCAATATCAGTCCCTCGATTCCTACTACGCCGGCGTAAAGCCTGTGATGCTGTCGGAGCTCATGTGCTACGGTCACATCACCGGCATGTTCACGTTCTACTCCATGGAGGCGAACTACAACACGATGAACAACACCGAGGAACTCGGACATCTCGCCTGTCACGAGCTGTCGCACATGACCGGGTTCATGCGCGAGGACGAAGCGAACTTCATAGCGTACCTTGCTTGCCGGGAAAGCGGGGATCCGTTTCTCACATACAGCGGCTGGTACGCGATAACGATATATATGCTCAACGCCTATTATCCGGACGCTTCACCGGAGGAATACCGCGCGGTGTACTCGACTATCCCCGACTACGCTATAAAACAGCTCGTGATGCAGAACGAGCTCTGGGACAGGTACGAGACCGACTTCGGAGAAGTCGCAGAGACAATGAACGACGTTTACCTGAAAATAAATCACCAGAGCGACGGCACCAAGAGCTACGGACGTGTGGCGGATCTCACGATCGCGGATTATTACAGCAAAAAATCCTGAAACATGCGAAAAAAGTGTTTACAAAACGCGAAAAATGTTGTATAATGTAGTTTGGTGTATAATACCGAAGAAAGGATCCGATACAGATGAAAAACCTGAAAAAATACATATCTGTTCTCGCGGCAGTCTTCATGCTCGCTGCGTATGCGAGCTTCCCCGCCTATGCCCAGTTCGATTCCTCTCCGACAGATGAGGTCGAAGACGAGGAGTCCGATCCCGACGACGTGGACGAGATCATTCCTATTGAGGTGGAGGACGAAGACGATACCGCTCCCACCGCCGAGGACATCGAGTTCGTAGACCCTCCGGACGAAGAAGAGGAGGAAGACGTTATCGACGTTATCGAGGTCATCTCCACCGAAGCCGCTACCACGACAGCGGATATGGTCGTTGAGATCGACGTTACCACCACCGAAGCCGTTACCACTGCGGCAGATACCACCGCTGCGGCACCGGTAGATTCCATACCGCCGTACAACCCCGTTGACGAGCACACGATGTACGCGATAGAAACGGTAAATATCCGCTACGGCCCCGACACGAGCTACAGCAAGCTCGGCACGGCATACGCGTCCGGACCCGTCACCGTCATAGGATCAAGCGGCGGTTGGTACGCCATCAGCTATAACGGCACCGTCGGCTTCGTATCGGCAAGCTACTTCACCGACCAGAAGCCCGAAACTACCACACAACCGCTGCCGCTCCCGCACAGGAGACCCAGCCTGCGGAAGTGACCGAAGCGCCCGAAACACAGGCTGCGGAAATAGTTGAGACCTTCGAGCGTGAGACCGAGCCTCCCGTTGTTGTAACCACAGCTCCCGAAGCCGGGGACGACGTTCCCGAGGAAACCACGAAGAAGGCCGAGACCACCAAGGAGAAGGAAAAGGAACCCGATACCGCATCCACCACGGACAACAAGGACGACAACGGCGGACTCGGAGGACTGCTGCTCGCGCTTGGCTGCGCGGTAGGAACATTCCTGATAGTCGGAGTAGTTCCGGTCGTTATCCACAGCATCCACCACAAGAACCTTTATCAGTACTGATATCACAAGAGCCTGACACCGTATAGTGTCAGGCTCTTGTTTTATTTCACCTCATAGCCTTTGTCGGTTATGGCTTCCTTCATCTCGTCAAGATGTGTGAGCGGCGAGTTCAGATGCAGCACCGCCGTCCCGCTCTCATGGCTGACATCTGCACTGTCCACCTCCGGGAACTGCGCAACACACTTCCTGACCGTCGCCTCACAATGCGGACACATCATGCCCTCGATGTTAAGCGTAAATGTGAGCTCGCGGGGAGCCGCCGCTTCAAGGACTATCCCGCTGTCAAGCGCGTCCTTCCGCGGTCTGTCATGCGAGGTATTATGCAGTCTGAACAGGTTCAGCCGCAGCGCGTTTGTCACCACGCAGAAGCTTGACAGGCTCATTGCCGCCGCCCCGAACATCGGGTCAAGCTCCCAGCCGGTAAGCGCGATAAACGCCCCCGCCGCAAGCGGAATGCCGATAATGTTGTAAATAAACGCCCAGAACAGGTTTTCGTGGATGTTGCGCAATGTGGCGCGGCTCAAACGG
>JAFZOA010000501.1 GCA_017550775.1 Ruminiclostridium sp.
AAGCCTGAGATCATCGAGATCGCGAGCCGCTTTGAACAGCTCGGATTCGACATCTACGCGACGAGCGGAACGGCATCTACGCTTATCCGCAATATGATAGCAACGAACTTCACCTACCGCGTAAGCGAGAAGCAGGAACCGAACATCATCTCACTTCTCGAAAGCGGAGATATCAACTATGTTATCTCGACTTCGGAAACAGGACGCTCTCCCGCACGCGACAGTGTAAAGATGCGCCGCAAGGCTGTCGAGCGTTCTATCGCGTGTCTTACCTCGGTAGATACCGCGGAAGCTCTCGTAAAATGCATTGAGATGAAAAAGAGCATCGACGATGTCGAAATGGTTGATATAACGAAGATATGAAAGGGACTGACAGATGAAAGTCGGTGATATCAAATTCAGGCGGCGCTATTCGGCAGCCCAGATAGTTGTGGATCTGGCTTCCGTTGTCGCGATGGTCTATCTCGGATACATCATCTACGCCTGCGCTATCGATATAGAACGGCTGAAAAGCCTCAACAGAACGGACGCAGATATGTCCATGTTCGACTGGAGACCGCTCATTGTATGGGCTTTCCTCGGTGTCGGGGTATTTGTATTCTCGTTCATACTGATATTCAGAAACAAGAAAATGCCGAAAAAGCTCTATATAACAGAGCATAACGCATCTAAATACTGCAATATACTTGATACCGGTGTCTCCTGTGTGCGTCTCATGCTTATACTTATGATAAGCGAGATATGCTATCTTCACGGCGCAGCGATAAGAATGGCGAACGAGGGCTTTTCGATACAGATCGTGATAATGCTTATGATAATAGTCTGTGTTATCATACTCACGAAGATGCGTCTTAATGCGATAAGCGATACCGAACGCGACAGGGAACAGAATACCAAAAAAAGAGAAATAATCGAGAACTGAGAGGTACGGCTCATGTCATACAAATGCTCGGAATATAAGATAGTCGGCAAAAAAGCGCTTGCCGCGGACATATTTTCGTTCACGGTGCATTGCCCGGAAGTCGCTGAGCTTGCACGCTGCGGACAGTTTGTCCATATACTCGCGCCCGGGTTCACTCTCCGCAGACCTATTTCTATCTGCGGGATAGACAGAGCCGAGGGCACGATACGCTTTGTTTTTCTTGTAAAAGGCCATGGGACGGAAGCGATAGCCCGGCTGGACGAGGGAGATATGATCGATATGATAGCGCCTCTCGGAAACGGATTTTCGGTGCAGTCCGCGCCGTCAGACAAGCGCGTGATCGTTGTGGGCGGAGGTATCGGAGTCCCGCCCATGCTTGAGACCGCGAAGAACTGCAAAAATGTCACAGCGGTACTCGGCTTCAGAAGCTATGGCAACATAATTCTCGCGGACGAGTTCAAAGCCGTCTGCGATGAAGTCATTATATGCACGGACGACGGCAGCGTCGGCGAAAATGCCATTGTCACAGCGCCGCTTACCCGTGAGCTCGACAAGGGCGAAGTCGGTGCGGTGTTCGCCTGCGGTCCGACAAGAATGCTCGGCGCGGTAGCAGAACTTACAAAGCAGTACGGCGTTTTCTGCGAAGTCTCGCTTGAAGAGCGTATGGGCTGCGGTGTCGGAGCCTGCGTCGGCTGTGTTGCAAGAATAAACAGGAACGGGGAAGAGAAGCTCCTTCGCGTCTGCAAGGACGGCCCCGTGTTCAATGCCGGGGAGGTGCTGTTTTGAGCAGAGATCTTTCAGTTAAAATCGCGGGAGTTCTGTTTCCGAACCCCGTTATCGCCGCTTCCGGAACATACGGCTTCGGCGAGGATTACGCACCGCTTTATCCGCTGAGCAAGCTTGGC
>JAFZOA010000502.1 GCA_017550775.1 Ruminiclostridium sp.
CTCTGCTATCATACCGCACATATCAAGAAGAAAGGCGGAACGCATATATGGCGAGCGGAAGAAGCTCAGGCGGGACGGATCCCAAGACCAAAACAATACTTATAGCGGCGGCGGCTGTTGTCATAATACTCGGAGGTATACTAACATATCTCGCTATCAAAGCCAATGAGGACAACAAGGTAGCTGCGCTCAGATACAATTTCAACAAATACTACCCCGACACCTACGACACGGTGGAGAAGCTCGACGAGGACGCGGACTTTGACGGTGACGGTATTTCCAACGGTGAGGAAAAGAAGGGCAAGACCCGTATAGTTTCCGCCGATACCGACGGCGACGGTCTCGCGGACAAGGACGAGATACGAAACGGTACAGATTCAAACTCCGCGGACTCCGACGGCGACGGGATAAAGGACGGTATAGAAGTGAGAGCCGGGCTTTCACCGACCGACCTTATCACCGACGGACAGACCAAGGATGCCGACCGCGAGTTCACCCGTGTGATACCGTTCGATGACGGAAACATCATACTTAAAGGCAAGGCAAACATCTACGGCGCGACGGTAGATAAGCTTACCCTCAACTCCGTGGTCTCAAACGCGGGTACTCTCACCGCGCCTTATGAGATGTATTGCAGCGACGGCTATGACAGCGCGGTCATAACGCTCTACTACGACAAGAATACCGTAAAACTTTCCGGAATCGACGAAGACAGCATCATGATCTATAAGTTCGATCCGTACCTCAAGAAGTACAACCCCATGGGCGGCGAGCTCAGAAAAGAGGAAGGCTGCGTCACAAGCTCCCTCGAAACGAACGGAGTCTATGTTCTCGGTGCGGATACCGTTATCCATAAGGCTGCGGAAGCCTACGACAGCGGTATAATGAACGTTCACCTGCTGATCGACAACTCCGGCTCGATGTACCCCAAGTCCATTCAGTCCACTTCCAAGGAAAGCGACGTGAACTTCAAGCGCCTGTCGTTCGCAAAGAATTTCGTTACCGCGCTCGGAAACGAGGTAAAGTTCTCGATCTCGGTATTTACTCACGATTTCAGCACTATCATCGGCTTTGACGCGGACAAATCCCGCGTTCTCCCCGCGATAAGCTCCATAAGGACTCTCGGTCCGGGATTTGACGGCACAAGCGTCGAGAAAGCTCTCATGGAGGGTCTTAAAGCCTTCGACGATGACATGGTATCCGAGCGCAACATCATCGTCCTGCTCACAGACGGTATATCCACCGACACGGCAGGCTATGATCTCGGCGATATCGTTTCGCTCGCAAAAGGAAAGAATGTCACCATTAATACCATAGGTCTCGGCGACGAGGTAGACACCGAGCTTCTGACGATGATCGCGAAGTCTACCGGCGGAAGCTACTACCCGATCTCCGAGGCGAACATACTTGAAGGTCTGTACTCTACGATCATCGCGTCAATGGAAGACGACATCGTAGACGACGACTTCGACGGCACCCCCGACAGCTACACGCTGTACGACACGGGCTTCGACCCTGATTTCAACGGGTTCAGCTTCCAGAATTTCAAATCCCTGAACAAGGGAACGCTTGACTTCGGTATGGTCATGCTCGCCCGCGACTGGTTCAGAGGCGGAGTATCTTCATCGGGCGGCGAGGGTGACTGCGCTTATACATTCACAGGAACTACGATAATGCCGTCAGAACCTCTCCGGAAGGTGATACTCCAGCTTATGCAGGAGTCGTGGACACGCCCGGAGAATTACCTGAACTTCTTAAGCGGCGGCAATATTCTCAGGGCAAACTCCGACGACTCACGACGGGCGATCGAAAAGGGCTGGGCAAAGATAACCATTCCTTACAGCGACGGCGGTACCGAATGGGCGGAAGCGGAGATACTCGTTCCGAACCACACCTCCAACACGATCAGAACCGTGTACAGCGAGAACGACTACCAGATGATGCGCGCGATACAGTACTATGAGGGCTTCCGCGATACCGGAAAGAACTTCTCGCTCAACAGCGAAGCGGATTTCAACCGCGTCAAGGGTATTCTCGCAACAGGCGTTCCGATAGTAACAAAAATACTCTGGCAGGACGACGAGGGTATGTGCCGCAGCCGTTATGTGCTCATGACAACACTTCGCCGCGACCTCGAAAATCCGAACATCTTCAAGATCAAGGTGTACGACGTGAACTCGAAGTTCATCAACACGATCATAGTTACGCGCACCATACGCGTTGCGGGAGCATCGGAGAATGACTTCACATACACCGCGAGCTGGGATAACAAGCAGGTATCCCTCGCCTGCTATCTCACAGAGACCGAATGATCCGTCTGTATCTTTTCTGCAGATCACGGAGCATCAGCCCGGAGGCAAGAGTTCAATACAAATCAAGCCGGACGACACATGGTCGTCCGGCTTTTTGTATTATGTTTAATTGTGATGACACGCTGCTTACTGACCTGAATAATACTCCATGCGGATGTTATCTTCCTCGATCAGCACGGTATTCTGGTTGAGCTTCTTTATCAAGTCGTTCGCCGCCTTGTATACGGTCTCTTTGTCTGTATCGTCAAAATAGCACACGAGCGTATATTCGTGAGTTATGTTCTTACTCTCGTCCGTCCATGCACCCGTAGCCTCCTGGAGCGTATAGCCCTCGAAGTACTGTAAACATACCTCGTCAACTATTCTCTTCGCTTCTTCCTCGGTGATC
>JAFZOA010000503.1 GCA_017550775.1 Ruminiclostridium sp.
AGATGCTGTCCTCGACCTCGCCCGGCGACGCCATCATGAGGTCGGCGAGCTCGTCTATGAAAATGACTATCTGCGGCATTGGCTGAATGTTCTCGGTGGTCTTCGCGAGCTTGTTGTAGCCTTCAAGGTTGCGGACGTTGTTATCCGAGAACAGCTTATACCTGTTCAGCATCTCCGTCACCGCCCACGCCAGTGCGCCGGAGGCCTTCTTCGGGTCGGTCACCACCGGTATCAGCAGGTGAGGAATGCCGTTGTAGATCATGAACTCGACCGCCTTCGGGTCGATCATCAGGAAGCGCACCTCGTCCGGCGTTGAGCGGAACAGTATGCTCATGATAATGGAGTTTACGCATACCGACTTACCGGAGCCCGTAGTACCCGCGATAAGGATATGCGGCATCTTGGCTATGTCGGCGATAACTATGTCGCCGGAAATGCTCTTTCCGAGCACCGCACCGAGCTTGCTCTTCGTCTCGCGGAACTCTTTTGTATCGACCATTTCACGGAACGGAACGGTCTCGACGGTCTTGTTCGGGACTTCTATGCCGACAGCCGCCTTGTTCGGGATAGGCGCTTCTATGCGCACGCCCGCGGTCGCGAGGTTGAGCGCGATATCGTCCACAAGACCCGTGATCTTGGAGATCTTGACGCCGGGCGCGGGCTGGAGCTCATAGCGCGTAACGGACGGACCACGAGCCGCTTCGAGGAACCGGGTCTCCACGCCGAAGCTTTTGAGCGTATTGACAAGCGTCACCGCGTTGTGCTCGATCTCCGACCTGATATCCGCGTCGGAGCGCTCGTGCACCACGTCGTTGAGCAGTTCCAGCGGCGGGAGAGTATATTGCTCGTTCTCGGCGACGATCTCGCTAATGTGCCGCTGTCCGTTCTCGTCCTCATTGATGACTGTTCCGAGCACCCGCGCGTTATCCTCCGCGGCGGCGGCACGCTCCGCCTGCTCACGGGTGAAGTCCTTTATAGCCTCGACTATGTCGGTATCCGGCTTTTCCTGCCGCTCGGAGATATGTATGTTCCCCGCCGGCGGAACGATGTCGAAGGGAAGGTCGTCTTCTTCTGTGGAAGCCGGCTGTCCGGCGGGAACGATATGCTCCGCCGGAGTCTCCTGTACGATCTCCGGCACCGTCTCCTGTACGGCTGCGGCAGCAGGCACGGCGCTCATGGCAGCGGGAATATCCTCGCTGTATGCGGGAGCGGGCTGTACCGCGTTGTCCGGGTTGATAAGGCTCTCGTGCTTCACCACGGGGTTCAGGTGCTTGCCCTCTGTCACCTCACCCGAATCGTCCGCGTACTTAGGCTCGTCCGGGCGGTATGGCTCGGACGGGGTATCGTCTGTCGGGAAAGCGGGGCGCTCGGACAGACCGCCCTTACTCTCGTACTTCACATTCAGGTAGTCCCGCAGATCCTTCTGGAACTCGGCACTGTCCTTCTTCTGCTCCGCCACCGGATCCTTTACCTCAAGCTCCTTCTGCTTGGCTTCGAGCTTGTCCTGCTCGGTGACCGACTGCTGTGCAGATGTGGTCACACCGGCGATCGCGGCGAACTTGCTGCGGCGCTTCTCCTCGGCACTCTGCTCACGCTCGACGCGCTTTGCGGCACGGATGCTGTTCCTGCGCTCGCGTTCCTCCGCCATACGGGCACGGCGCTGTGCTTCGAGCTGTTCAAGCTCCGGGCGTATGTACTCGCGCTCCTCAACAGTGCGGTCGTGGTGCTCCTTTATCTTCACGGCGGGCTTTCTGAAAAGCTCGAACAGGTCGCCGAGGGACTTGTCCGTTACCACCATGACCGTCACGAACGCCACAAGTATCAGGATAATGATAGCCCCAACCTGTCCGAACATCAGCAACGGCGCACCGAGCACAAGTCCCGCAACGCCCCCGCCGGACAGCAGCTTGCCCTGATCGTAGACATACGAGACCGTATCGCCGAAGCCCTGATCCTCCGCGCCCGGCTTGCCCACCGAGCCCACAAAGAACACCTGCGCCGCCGCGCAGAGCAGCAGTATCAGCAGCAGTAGCTGGAACATACGCTTTGCCACGGTCGCCTTGGTCATGTCCGCCGAGATCATCACGGCTATGTATATCAGCACCGGCCCCACAAGGAACGAGGTCATTCCGAACACGCCGAAAAGAAACCCGTGCAGCGTATCCCACGCCGAGGGCTTCTCCGCAGCCGCGTCACCTATACACGCGAGCGCCAGCACCAGCAGTCCCGCCGCGAACATCACCACTGATATGGTGTGCCTGCGTCTGGCGTTTGCCGCGAGCAGCGCCGCTTTCTTCTTTTCAAGCTCCGCCGACTGCTTCTTTGCCGGCGCGCTCTTTTTCCTTTCCGCCATTTTATGACTTCCCTACCTGTATTAATTGAAAAACAGCCTTGTTCCCGTTACGTTCTCGTATATGCCGATGCCGATGCAGGCAAGCCCGAGAAGTAAGGTGTATATGCCGAAGATCTTGAATTTGTCGTTCTTTATGATGACCTGTACCAGCTTTATTGCGAGCAGTCCTACCACAAGCGATACCGCCGCCCCGATAAGAAGCGGTACAACGTCGAGCTGTACACCCTCGCTTATCACGTCCTTTGCTTCAAGCACCGCGCTTCCGAGTATGGCGGGAATACCGAGTATGAACGAGAACGCCACCGCCGTTTCACGGGCAAGCCCGCAGAACAGTCCCGCGGACACCGTGCTTCCCGAACGGCTCACGCCCGGGAACAGCGCAACTACCTGAAACAGTCCCACGGTCACAGCGTCCTTGACCTTCATGTCCTTGCCGGTCTTTGCACCCTTCACGCACGCGTCGGACAGTATCAGCACGATAGAGGTGAAGATGAACGCGCAGCCCTCAAAGATGATATCGCTGTCCTCCTGCACCGAGGTGAACCAGTCCTTCACGAACACGAACGGAACGAGTATCAAAGTCGCGATGATGACCATTATCATCATGCGCCGGTCGTCGTTCATTTCCGACCACCTGAACCGCCCTGTAAAGATATCCCGTATCGAAAGGAAAAATTCCTTTATCATGCCGAGTATGCGCTTACCGAAGGCTATGAACACCGCTGCGAGCGTTCCGAGGTGCAGTACCACCGACAGGATCATTCCTGCGTCATCCACGTTCATGAAGTGGCGCGCCACCGAAAGATGCCCCGAACTCGACACGGGGAGAAACTCGGTAAGCCCCTGTATCACCGCCTGTACTATTACGGTAACTATGTTTTCCATTATGTATATCTCCTTACACCGATTTAGTTTACAGATTACAGTTTACAGGTTACAGTTGCGGTGTCGCCTTCGGCGACTTGTTTAAATCGTGACGAAATAAGTAAGTATCTGCTAAAAACAGAATTATCTTTCAAGTTTTGTCATAATTCAGATATGTCCGCGAAGCGGACACCTCAACTGTAAACTGTAACCTGCTAACTGTAAACTGTTTTTATCTGTTCCGGGGGAAGTATCTGCTGTCGAGGTACAGCCTCGGGTCGGTGGAAATGAGCCGCTTCACCGCGCCGTTCTCAATTTCGAGCAGCCCGCCGTCTATCCTGCGGTACACCGGCTTCTGAAACCGCGTGTCCATATTACAGAATATGTCCGCGGGGCTCACAATAGAATGAAGTATCACGCTTTATCCTCCTCCGCTTCACCCGTATCGCGCTCTTCGATAAGCCCGTACAGGCACTTTATAGCGTCCGAGAGCCCGCCGAGACTGTCAATGAGCCCAAGCCTCACGGCCGTTTCTCCGTCCACCACAGAGCCCACGTCCATTACAAGCTCGTCCTTCTTCATCATGAGCTCGCGGAAGTGCTCCGCAGTGATGCGGCTGTTGCGGGTGACGAAGTTGGTGATGCGCTCCTGCATACGGTCGAAGTAGGAGAGAGTCTGCGGTATCCCGAGCACAAGCCCGTTCATGCGGACGGGGTGTACGGTCATGGTCGCGGTAGGGACGATAAAGCTTTTCTTCGCGCTTACCGCCAGAGGTACGCCGATAGAGTGCCCTCCGCCCACGACTATGGACACGGTGGGGGTCTCCATGCCCGCGATGAGCTCTGCTATCGCAAGCCCCGCCTCCACGTCTCCGCCCACCGTGTTGAGGATTATCAGAAGCCCCTCGATCGTTCTGTCCTGCTCGATAGCGACGAGGGCGGGGATGATGTGCTCATACTTGGTGGTCTTGTTCTGCGGCGGGAGAATATAATGCCCCTCGATCTCACCGATCACCGTGAGACAGTGGATAAGGTGGTCGGCATTGCGGGACGCGATAAATCCGTCGTCGCCAATGGATTCCTCCTCCGGAACGACATCATTCTCATTTTCGTTGTTCATTGCAATTCACCTTCGGATAGTATTGTTGCTATTATCCGCCGGTTACGCGCAAATATACAGTTTATTATATCACAAAACGCTGTAAAATGCAACAATTTTTGTAAGATAGTCCGAATTTTTCAAAATATCATTGATTTATCGGGCTTTTTGTGGTATAATACGTCATAAATCAGAACAGGACAAAAGAAAGCAAAGAGAGATGATACAATGCCGATAAATATACCGAGTGACCTTCCGGCGTACCAGACGCTCATCGACGAGAACATCTTCGTCATGCCGAGCGAAAAGGCTCTGAAACAGGACATTCGCCCGCTTCGTGCGGCAATTTTCAACCTCATGCCCAAGAAGATCGAGACCGAGACCCAGCTCCTTCGCCTCATGAGCAACAGCCCCATTCAGATCGACATAACCCTGCTCAGAACAGAGACCCATATCTCACGCCACACAGCGGCCGATCACCTCGCAAACTTCTACAAGACCTTCGACGAGATAAAGGACGAATACTTCGACGCGCTCATCATCACCGGCGCACCGGTGGAAAAGTACGAGTTCGAGGACGTTACCTACTGGGACGAGCTCTGCATGATTATGGAGTGGTCAAAGTTCCACGCTTTTTCCTGCGTGCACATCTGCTGGGGAGCCTTCGCGGGGCTGTACTACCACTACGGCATACAGAAGCGCAACCTCGACAGGAAGATGTTCGGCGTGTTCCCGCATAGGCTCGCGGTGGATAACTGCCTGCTTTTCAAGGGCTTTGACGACATCTTCTACGTTCCCCATTCCCGCCACTCCGAGGTGACCGCCGAGTCGATAGAGAGCTGTCCAAAGCTAAAGCTTCTCGCATACTCCGATATAGCGGGCGTATATGCCGTCTCCGATATCACCGGAAGACAGATCTTCATTACCGGACACGGAGAATACGAGCGCGACACCCTCAAAAACGAATACCTGCGCGACCTGAATAAGGGACTCACCGATGTGGGGCTCCCCTACGGCTACTTTCCCGACGACGACCCGGAAAAGACCCCGCCGTATGTGTGGCGAGCTTCCGCAAGTCTCATGTACTCCAACTGGCTCAACTTCTGCGTATATCAGGAGACACCTTATGACATCTCGAAGATAGAGCCGCTTGTGATATAAACGATCAATGCCCCCACCTTAAGGTGAGGGCATTTACTTACTGTTTCACTACCGCGATCTTGATATCGCCGAACGAGAAGGTGAGCGAGACCGCTATGCCGTTCTCCGGAATGTTTATCATCAGTTTTTCCTCGGAAGTCTGCGGAGACAGCTCAAGCTCCAGACCGCTTGTATTGGAGGTGTTCACCGCGAACAGACCGTTCTGGAGGTTCAGCAGCTCTCCGACGCACGCCTTGGTGTAGCCGTCGGTCTCGTTTAAGTCTTCGCCCGCGTATCTTGCCGCTATACCGATGAACCCGCGCTCAGTACCTCCGAGCACCACATGGGCGTTTATCGGTCCCTTTATGTCCTGAATGCTCGCGTAGTTCATGGAGACCGTAACACCGCGCGATACGCCGGAAAACGAGAAATCGTCCCCGAGAAAACGGATGAGGTTGCGTATGAAAAGCAGTATGTACTCGGCGTAAAAATCGCTGTCCGGCATATCGTCAATGCCGAGTATCTGCACCATTTCCTTCTCCATGCGCTCTTCTTCGCTTTCTCCGTCGATGAGCGAGAACTTGCGCTTGTAGTCTTTGAGTGCTTCTTCAAACTGCTTGTTGGTTATGAAGCCGAAGTCTATGAGTGCCTGTCCGAGCACAAGGTTGGCGTTCTTCTGCTTCGAGAGCAGGAGCCTTACCTGTTCCTCGGTGAGAAAACCCTTCTCCACTGCGATATCGCCGAAGCGCTTGTCCATGGTATGCTGGAGCTCGTGTACTTCCTCGACCTGCTCTGCGGTCATAAGACCCTCGTCTATGGCCGCCGCGCCGAGCTTTGCCTTGATACGGCTCATGGCGGTAAGTGCCGCGTGGAGCTCGTCCGCGTCTATAACGCTGTTATTTAGCAGATAATGTCCGAATAGCTGTGTATACATAAGCTCCCCCTTATTCTTTAAGCATACGGTTTATGATCTTGAGGACATCTTCCTCCTTGACCGGCTTCTGAAGGAACTCGAACGCACCTTCCTTGATCGCGGAGATAAGATTGCCCTGGGTACCGACTGTGGAAGCCATTACCACCTTCGCGTTGCCGTCATACTCGCGTATCTCGCGGAGAGCGTCAATACCGGTCTTTCTGGGCATTACTATATCCATGAACACAAGGTCAGGCTTGCTGGTCTTGTACGCTTCCACAGCCTGTTCGCCGTCCTCCGCGTAGATCACCTTGCTTATCCCGACTCTGGAAAGTATCTCCGCTATTTTTTTTCTTATAAGCGGCGAATCGTCACATATCATAACGGTAAGGTCAGAAATTTTCATTACGATCTCCCCTCCGAACAATTGTCGTCATTGGCTTATACACATTTATTATACTATATTTCCGTCTGAATTACAATAAGTACCCGGAACTTTTTTCAAATACGGCATAATAGACAAATTACTCTGTCTGTATAACCGTTTCCGACCGCTGTCACGGTGCGGACAGAAAACCTCCGGTTGTGCATATTTCACAATAAAGGAATAAGGAGCAGGTACTGTCAGACAATTTAATAGTTTACAGTTTACAGGTTACAGTTATGGTGTCGCCTGCGGCGACTTATTTGAATCGTGACGAAACAAGTAAGTATCTGCTTAAAACGAACTATCTTCCGGGTTTTGTCACAATTCAGATTTGTCCGCGAAGCGGACACCACAACTGTAACCTGTAAACTGTAAACTAAAAAAGTGACAAAAAACCGGGAAACGGACAACGCCCGCTTCCCGGCAGATAAGGACCTGATTATTCGGCATCCTCGGACTCTTCGGAGTCACTGTCGCCGTTTTCAAGGAGAGCCTTGATAGAGAGGCTTACTCTGGACTTCTCCTCGTCGATCTCGGTGATCTTAGCCTCAACGATCTGACCTATGGAAAGAACCTTGGACACGTCGTTGACTCTTTCGAGGGAGATCTGGGAGATATGGATAAGGCCGTCAACACCGGGAATTATCTGCGCAAATGCTCCGAAGGGTGTTATGGACACTACCTGTACCTTCACAACATCGCCTACCGCGAACTCGTTGGTGAACTTTGTCCACGGGTTGTCCTCGGGCTTCTTGGCTGTGAGGGAAACTCTCTTCTTCTCGGGGTCGAAGCTCTTGACTGTAACTTCAAGCTTGTCGCCGATAGCAACAACTTCCTTGGGGTGCTTTACTCTGTTCCATGTGAGCTCGGTGAGGTGGACCATTCCGTCAACGCCGCCGAGATCAACGAACACGCCGTAGCTCTCCATGGACTTGACTTCGCCGGTGAACTTGTCGCCGACCTTGAGCTCATTCCAGAACTTAGCCTTGATCTCATCGCTTGCTTCTCTCTCCGCGGACTTGATAGAGCCGACAACTCTGCCTCTGCCCTCGTTGACTTCGATGACTTTGAAGCCGACTTCCTTCTTGAGGATGTCTTCAAGCTTGCCGTTCTTCGGAACGCCGGACTGCGACGCGGGTACGAATACTCTTGCGCCGTCCTCGCTTGTAACGATAACGCCGCCCTTGACAACTGCGCTTACAACGCCCTTGACGGTGGAGTTATCCTCCTTGGCCTTGACGATCTTCTCCATGCCGGCCTGTGCGTCGACCTGCTTCTTGGAGAGGTACACGAAGCCGTCTGCGTCGTTTACCTTGGTAACGATGCAGTCAATGACATCGCCGACCTTGACTACCTCGTCGGGTGTCTTGTTGGGGTCTGCGGAAAGCTCATCGGCGGGTATGTAACCCGACTGCTTGATACCAATATCTACAACGGCCTCCGTCTTATTTACAGCAACAACGGTAGCCTTTACCCTGTTCCCTGCATATGCCCTCACTCTGGACATTTGATCGATGGCAGCCGCAAACTCAGCGTCAACAGCTTCATCTTTAATGATCTCGCTCATAATAGTATGAACCTCCTTAATTATATATGCAGGGGTCGATGCTCCTGCTGTAATTCCTATTTTAACATCTTGTCGGGATGATAAAAGGTCTGAGAGCTCCGCGCCGTGCTCCGCTCTGAGCTGTGCGGCATTCTCGGTAAATATGACCCGGCTTTTCGCGGCGCATATCTCCGCGAGCTTGCGCGAGTTGCTGCTGTGAGCGCCTCCTATGACGATCATCACGTCACACTGCTCCGAAAGTTCTGCGGCTTCCCGCTGTCTGTCAACAGTAGCTCTACATATTGTATCAAAAAAATTGGCTTTTGTATAGTGTTTTTTTATAATTTTTTGCAAATCCGTCCATTTGCACATATCAAACGTCGTCTGCACGACAACATTCAGTGATTTTGCACCAAAGTTTTTATCCGAATTTGCAAGCTTTTCCAGCTCCTCGGCGGAGTTCACTGTCCTGACCTCTCCGTTCGCGAAACCGGCTATACCTATCACCTCGGGGTGAGCCCCGTCGCCGACGATCAGGACGTCCTCTCCGTCACGGGAATTTTCGTCAGCTATGCTGTGTATGCGCGCGACATAGGGACAGGTGGCGTCGGTACATTCCAGCCCAAGCTCCGCTATCCTGCCATACACGTCTCTGCCCACGCCGTGGCTGCGTATGATGATGCAGCCCCTCGCTTCCTCCGGCGTTTCCACCGGGACAATGCCGTGTTCGCGGAGCCTTTCCACAGCGTCGTTGTTATGTATGAGCTGTCCGAGCGTATAAACCTTCCCGCAGCGCTCCGCCGCCTTGTACGCCATATCCACGGCGCGCTTCACCCCGAAGCAGTACCCCGCCGTTTTCGCGACAAACACCTTTATCACTGTTCGTCACCGCCGGACTGCTTCTTTTCGGCCACAGGGAGCGGTTCTCCCGCCGCGTCGTATATCTCCTTCTGGAGCGACAGGAGCGAGTCTCCTATGCGCTTTGCCGACCTTCTCATGCTGCGGCGGTCGTTCTCGTCTATGTGAAGCTCCTCCGCCGGAATGAGCTCACCGAAATCAATGTCAACGTCCCGTTTGCCGCCGTAGCGTATGCAGACCGGGAGCACCGGCACAGCCGACTGGGACGCGATAAGCACCACGCCGGACTTCATGCGCCCGATAACGCCGTCCTTTGAACGCGTTCCCTCGGGAAATATCACAAGTATCCGGTTGTTTTTCAGAGCGTTTACAGAGTCGCGTATCGGCGCGTCGTCGCCCGAGCCGCGCAGTACCGGAAATGCCCCGCAGCGCCGTATCAGCCACCCGAAGAACGGATTTTTGAACAGCTCCTCCTTCGCCATGAAGGAGAATTTTCCGCGTATCACCGCCGCGACCATGGGAGGGTCGGCATATTTCTGGTGGTTGCAGGCGATGATATACCCGCCCTTCATTGCGGGTATGTTCTCCGCGTGCATAACGTTTATCCTGTACTTGATGTGGAAGAATATGGAAAGAAGCTTGCGAAAAAACAGATACATCCGGTCTTACCCCCGTTTACTATTTATGAGCTCCGCAACCTTATCCACCGTCTGCTCAAAATCCAGCCCGGAGGTGTCCAGCAGCACCGCGTCTTCCGCCTGTCTGAGCGGAGCCTCCTTGCGGTGGGAGTCGTTGTAGTCGCGCTTGTTCACGTCCGCGAGCACCTCGTCGAAGGTCACGCTCTGACCCTTGGCGGTAAGCTCGTCATAGCGCCGTTTCGCGCGTATCTCGGGGCTTGCGGTAATGAAGATCTTCACGTCCGCGTCCGGGAGTATCACCGTGCCGATGTCGCGGCCGTCCATGATAACGCTGTTGTTCGCAGCTAAGCTTCTCTGCCTGTCGAGCAGGAACTTACGCACAGACGGGAGTGCCGATACCGCGCTTGCCGCCATGCTCACGCTGTTCTCCCGTATCGCCTCGGAAACGTCCTCGCCGTTCATGATGACGTGCTGCACCCCGTCAATGAGCGTGATCTCCAGTGTAAGCTTCCCGTTCAGAAGCCCGGATATCCGCTCCTCGTTCTCCGGCGTTATCTCCACGCCGTTCCTGATGCAGAACAGCGCGCAGGTGCGGTACATCGCGCCGGTATCGACATAGATCATACCGAGCCGCTTTGCGCACTCTCTCGCCACGGTGCTTTTTCCCGCGCCAACGGGACCGTCTATCGCTACATTTATCACAGCAAGTCACCCTCGTTTCGATCATAAAGCTTTTACTTATCCCCGCCGGAAGCGCACAGACCGGCTCTGTCCGGACGGTTACACAACTGATATTATACCATACCGGTGAGGATTTTTCAACCGTTTTTGCAATTTTTTATCCGTATGCGTGAACAGAACACCGATCCCCGCCCGTTACGATGAAAGAGCAGGCTCTTATCGCTTTCGGCGTATTCTGTACAGTACCAGTATCGCCGCCGTTACAACTCCCACAGTTGCGCCGGCTGCCGCAGCGTATTCCCACAAGTGCGAGATCGTGAACTCCCTGCTGACGGAGCCGGTGTAATGCCCGATACCTTCGAGCTTCACGGTGTATTTCCCGTCGTAGGCGGGCTTCTCCTTCACCGTCTCTCCGCGCTCGTCGATGTATGTGACGGTATAGTCCCCGTCGGAAAGCTCTTCGCCGTTATACCTTACGGAAAGCACGTCCGCCGAGTTCTCCGCAAGCTCGATCACGGTGTTTTCTTCCGACAGCGGGATAGCGAGTATCCAGGTCACGAACCGCGAAGTCGCCGACTTCTCGCCGTCTGAGACTGTCAGGACCGCGGTGTAGGTATCCGGCTCAGTAAGGTCGTCGGTTTTGCCTCTGAGCGCGGTCATTTTCACATCACTGAGCGTTATCTCCGCCGGGAACCCCTCGTCCGCGGTGATCTCTACCTTTGCCGGCGTGCCGTCGTACAGCCGGTTTTTATCTCCGGTCAGCCGGACGGCGTATTCCTTTCCGGTCTCATAGTCGCAGTACGGCGAGCTGCACTTCACCTTTACGGCGTTTCCCTCCGAAGTGATCTCCCATTCGTGATAGTGGGGGAGCTCCGCGAAGAAGCGCTTTTCATATTTTCCGGAGTAGCTTCCGATGCCGTTCAGGACTGCAGTGTACCAGCCGCGCACCTCCGGCGTGACCTGCTCTCTGTCCTCGCCGAGAAATGTTACGGTGTAATCGCTGCCCTCTTTCAGGTTTGTCCCGTCCTGCGTGACCTTCACGATTTTCGCGGTCGAGGGGTCGATATCAACGGTGTCGGGCGCGAACGCGTCGGGGAAGTGGTAGCTGTCGAGCTGCATTACGAGCGGGAGAACTGTCTCCTGACGGTGCTGCGACAGGAGCACGTCGAGGTTGCAGAGGAACGAGCACAGATGCACGCCCGCGTCGGGGAGATCGGCTTTGAGCAGTCTTGCGGTAAGCTCCGCTATGTCGGGTACGGCGTTCCGCAGGCTTTGTACCTCGTCCTCGGAAATGATACCGGCGCGGTCGGCTGTCCCGAG
>JAFZOA010000504.1 GCA_017550775.1 Ruminiclostridium sp.
CCTGCTTCCCTACATCGACCTGAAAACCGAGTACTACGACCTCGGGCTCGTAAAGCGCAACGAGACCAACGATCAGATCACGATAGACAGCGCGAACGCCACCAAGAAGTACGGTGTTGCGGTAAAGTGCGCGACGATCACCCCGAATGCGCAGAGAATGACCGAGTACAACTTAAAGGAGATGTGGAAGTCCCCAAACGGCACCATAAGAGCGATACTCGACGGAACTGTGTTCAGAGCGCCGATCATCGTCAAGGGCATAAACTCCCTCATACCCACATGGACAAAGCCGATCACCATTGCCCGTCACGCGTACGGCGATGTGTACAAGAACAGCGAAATGAAGGTTAAGGACGGCTCTAAGGCTGAACTCATCGTCACCGACAAGGACGGCAATGAGACCCGCCAGCTCATTCACGAGTTCAAGGGCAGCGACGGCATTATACAGGGACTTCACAACATCAACGGCTCTATCGCGTCCTTCGCGCGCTCCTGCTTCAACTTCGCGCTTGACACAAAGCAGAATATCTGGTTTGCTACCAAGGACACGATCTCGAAGCAGTACGACCACACCTTCAAGGACATCTTCGCAGACATCTTTGAGACCGAGTATAAAACGAAGTTTGCCGAAGCGGGGATAGAGTACTTCTACACGCTTATCGACGACGCGGTGGCGAGAGTTATCCGCTCCGAGGGCGGCTACATCTGGGCGTGCAAGAACTACGACGGCGACGTTATGTCCGACATGGTGGCTACCGCGTTCGGAAGCCTCGGCATGATGACATCGGTGCTTGTATCCCCCTCCGGAGTGTATGAGTACGAAGCGGCGCACGGCACGGTAACGCGCCACTACTACAAGCACCTCAAGGGAGAAGAGACCTCCACCAACTCGGTGGCGACGATATTCGCGTGGACGGGGGCTCTCAGAAAGCGCGGAGAGCTTGACGGCATACCGGAGCTCACTGAGTTCGCAAAGAAGCTCGAAGCGGCGACGGTAAAGACCATAGAGGACGGAGTGATGACCGGCGACCTGTATGTTCTCTCTACCCTCGAAAATAAGAGAAAGGTCAACACCGAACAGTTCCTCGACGAGATCAACGAGAGACTGAAAGCTTCCGTATAAGCAACCGATCATTTACACCGAAAGCAACGGTTTGACGCACTGCGCAGACACGCCCGGCTTCAAATAAGGAGCATGAATATGTCAAAAAACGATAGAATATCAAATTCGGTCATTCGCAGACTGCCGCGGTACTACCGCTTTCTCGGCGAGCTTATGAACGAGGGCGTGAGCAAGATATCGTCCCGTGAGCTTGCGGAGAGGATGAAGGTCACCGCGTCGCAGATAAGGCAGGATCTGAACTGCTTCGGCGGGTTCGGACAGCAGGGCTACGGCTACAATGTGACGGAGCTTCGCGGCGAGATCGGTGAGATACTCGGCGTGAACCGGGATTTTCCCACCGTGCTTATCGGCGCGGGGAACCTCGGACGCGCGCTCGCGATACAGTTCGACTATGCGAGGTACGGGTGCAGGCTGTGCGGAGTGTTCGACGCAGACGAAAAGCTGAGCGGAAAGGAACTCGGCAGCCTCAGCGTCATGCCTCTGTCGGAGCTTGAAAGCTTCTGCATGGAGCACAAGCCGGTGATCGCGATACTGTGCGTCCCTAAGGAGGCGGCGCCGGACATCTGCGAAAGGCTCGCGTCTTACGGAATAAGGGCATTCTGGAACTTCTCGCACTATGACATCTCGCTCGCGAACATCCCCGACGTAGTGGTAGAGAACGTCCACCTCGGCGACAGCCTTATGGCGCTTTGCTACGGTATCAATAACAGAGATAAACAAAAAGAACAAAAAGGTGAAGGTGAAGAAGAAAATGAGAGTTAAGGCGATCGTGAAGTGCTCGCTTATCGGCGCGGGTATCGCGGCAATGCTTGCGGTACTCGGCTCCTGCGGCGGCAGAGCAAGAGTAAGCGGTACGGACGGTATGCTTGAATACGCGCGGGAATACTACGATAACAGCGACATCGTCCTGACCGATAAGACTTACCGTAACGAACAGACTCTTGCGTGGTTCATGAGCAGCACCGGCTTTACGACCACCTGCCGCGTCATGTCGTTCAGGAATGCGCCGGGCGGTTCGGAGTATGAGTTCATAGCGGACGAGACGGCGAAAGAATACGCGGTCGATATATGGTCGTGCAACTGGCAGAACGGCGTGGCGGTCCTTGTGAACAATCCCGAATGCAGAAGCATCTGCATAGTAAGCGATGAGAACAAGATGTCTATGGATATCACAGAGACCCCGTTTGACTTATATCTGCCGTTTGATACATCCGACGCATCAACAAGGGTGTTCTTCTATGACCAGCGCGGAATACGCATAACCTGATCCCTTCACGGCAGATGCGCCGTGTGATCGGACGACCGCACAGGATGATCTGTCCTGTGCGGTCTTAAGTGTCTCCGGAAAACCTTATTCCGGACTTTTGTAAAAAAATTTTAAAAAAATGATGACAAACGGGATAAAATATGTTATAATAAAGTAGTGTGCGCGAAATGACGCACTATTGCACATTTGAAAGTTTGAAAGGAATGGTATAATCAATGCCGGCAAGTATTGTAGTTGGAACACAGTGGGGCGACGAGGGAAAAGGCAAGATCATTGATATAATCGCTTCCAGGGCAGATGTCGTTGTACGTTCTCAGGGCGGCAACAACGCGGGACATACGGTCGTGAACGAGGGGGAGACATATAAGCTCCACCTTATCCCGTCGGGCATACTTTATAAAGAGACCCTCTGCTGCATCGGCGCGGGCGTAGTCCTTGACCCCAAGGATTTCACCGGCGAGCTCGATAATCTGGGCGCAAGAGGCGTGTCGTTCGACAACCTCAGGATCGACCCGCGTGCACACGTTATCATGCCGTGGCACATCACCCTCGACGGACTCTCCGAAAAATTCAGAGGAAACAGCGATATCGGCACTACAAAGCGCGGCATTGGTCCTACATACATGGACAAGTACGAGCGCTGCGGCATCAGAGTGTATGACCTCATACACCCGGAGATATTCGCCGAGAAGGCGCGCTCCACAGGAAAGCTCAAAAACAAGATCATAACCGATGTCTACGGCGGCGAGCCGGTCGATATCGAGGCTGTGATAAAGGAATACACCGAATACGGCAAGCGTATCGCAAAGTACGTTGACGACGTTTCCGTCATCGTGTACGAAGCAGCAAAGGCGGGTAAGCAGATCATGTTCGAGGGCGCACAGGCGACCCTGCTTGACATCGACTTCGGCACCTACCCCTATGTTACCTCCTCGCACCCCGTATCCGCGGGAGTTTGCGTCGGCACCGGCGTAGGCCCCATGATAATCAACGACATCATCGGCGTTGCCAAGGCATACACAACACGCGTGGGCAAGGGACCCTTCCCGACGGAGCTCAACGACGCTACCGGCGAGACCATACGCAACAAAGGCGGCGAGTTCGGTACCACCACCGGCCGTCCGCGCAGAACGGGCTGGTTCGACGCTGTGATCGTGCGCCATTCGGTACGCGTGAACGGACTTTCCAAGCTTGCTATCAACAAGCTCGATACGCTGAGCGGTATAGGCGAGCTCAAGATCTGCACTGCATACGAAAAGCCGGACGGAAGCATAATAAAGGACTTCCCGCCGACACTTGAAGAGCTCGCGGACTGCAAGCCTGTATATGAGACATTCCCGGGCTTCGACGACGACGTTTCCGGCTGCAAATCCTTCGACGAGCTTCCCGAGGTATGCAAAAACTACATACTCAAGCTTGAAGAGCTGTGCGGCTGTAAGATCGCAATGATCGGCATAGGCCCTGACAGAAGCCAGATACTCGAAAGATAACGGAGCGTAGAAAAGCTTGAACATACTTTTTGTCGGAGATGTAGTAGGTCAGCGCAGCGCCGAACACCTCGCGGAAAGGCTTCCGCAGATAAAGCGGGAGAACGCCGTTGACATGACTATCGTGAACGGCGAGAACTCCGCCGACGGAAACGGTATCACGCCGTTCTCGGCAAAGATCCTGCTGGAGTGCGCGGACGTTATCACGACGGGAAATCACTGTTTCCGGCGGCGCGAAATGAACGATATGTACGAGGAGAGCAGCGTGATAATACGCCCCGCGAACCTCGGAAATACCGTCGGAAAAGGATATACCGTGCTCGATATGGGACGGACGCAGGTGGCTGTGGTCAACCTCATGGGAAGGGCGTTCATGGAGAACTGCGACAACCCGTTCCCGTATATCGACCGGATACTCGGCGAGCTCGACACCCCGAACATCATCGTTGACTTTCATGCCGAGGCGACCTCGGAGAAGCGCGCAATGGGGTTCTACCTTGAAGGGCGGGTCTCCGCAGTAATCGGTACCCACACTCACGTCCAGACTGCCGACGAGCAGATCCTCGGCGGATATACCGGCTACATCACCGATGTGGGGTATACGGGGGTCAGGAACTCGGTGCTCGGGATAGACAAGGATGTGATAATTTCGCGGCTTACTACATACTATCCGCAGAAGCACACATACCCCGAGGGGGATATCATGATAAACGCCGTTGTGATCTCCGTAGACGAGAAAAGCGGAAAATGCACGGATATAAAACGTCTGACCACGGAACGTTGAGAACGTATCGGGAAAGACCGCTGAAGCGGCTCCCGAACGGTACTTGCCGTTCTGAATAATAAAACTAAGGGAGGAAATTAAAAATGGACATGATAAAGGTTTCGTCAAGAAGCGTGCCTAAATCGGTCGCAGGCGCGATATGCGCTATCATCAGAGAAAATGGGAGAGTGGAAGTTGAGGCGGTAGGCGCCGGAGCCGTCAATCAGGCGGTCAAGGCTATCGCGGTGGCAAGAGTTTTCCTTGCCGAGGAAGACGTTGACGCGGTCTGCTTACCCTCATTCGCCGAGCTTGAAGTAGCGGGCGCGGCAAAGACCGGAATGAAGTTCACGGTCGAAAAGAGATAATTGAATATGTACAGGTTTCCCCCGCCATGTGCGGGGGAATAGTACGTTTCAGGGGAAAATACCATTAAAAGGTAAATCCTCTCTTGACATTCCGTGTCGTTTTTGGTATAATTTCAACGTATATTGCAGTTTGTTCCGGATACTTCCTGCAATTACCGATCATACCGATCATAAATAAAAGCTCTGTCACTATTCATTAGTTAACAGTTTACAGTTTACAGGTTACAGTTGTGGTGTCGCCTGCGGCGACTTATTAAAATCGTGACGAAACAAGTAAGTACCTGCTTAAAAAGGACTATCTTCCGGGTTTTGTCACAATTCAGATCTGTCCGCGAAGCGGACACCACAACTGTAAACTGTTACCTGTAAACTGTAAACTGAAACGGTGGTGACACAGCGTAACTCATTAATATGAC
>JAFZOA010000505.1 GCA_017550775.1 Ruminiclostridium sp.
CACCCGCCTCGGGAAGTTACTGCATAAGGCAGGAATACATACTATGAAACGTGAACTTACCGTCGCGGTCTGCGACACACAAAAAACCGAGCTTTCAACGGTAGAAACGCTCGTAAGAGAATGGTTCGACGCGTCCGGCAACCCCTCGGCGCGCCTTGAACTGTTCTCAGACGTTCGTTCTGCCCGCGAAAAGCTTGCCGGCGGCTTCGGAGCCGACATATTCATAGTAGGCGTATCCACTCACGGTGCGGCTTCGATCGACCTTGCGCACACCATTCGCCGCTGCCAGCCCGATGTACCTATTATAATAAACGCGGCTACACGCGCCTATGCCTTCGAGGCATACGAAATGAACGTTCTGCGCTACCTGCTCAGACCCGCCGAACGTGAGACCTTTCTCTCAGCGCTTGATTTCGCGCTTCTCGTTCACCTCGCGCTGCCGACCGACAGCCTCACCGTCCGCATGACCGGCGAGACCCGCACCCTCAACACCGCCGACGTGGTCTACATCGAGAACAATGTCCGCAGTATGCGCTACATCCTCCGTGACGGGAGCGCCCTCACCGGCACCCGCCGCAACATCTCGTTTGAAGCGTACCTCTCGCCGCTGCTGCGCTCCGGGCGCTTCGTTCAGACTCACAAGTCCTTCGTCATAAACATAAGATATATCCGTTCGGTCAAAAGCACCTGCGTGGTCATGACCAACGGCATTCAGGTACCCATAAGCCGCCGCCATATCACAGAGGTGCAGGAGGCGTACCGGAAATTCGGGAGCTGAAACGTCTTTATATAAGGTATTATTAGGATAGTTAGAATGACTTATGAAGTTGAGATCTGTCGGCTGCCCCCCCCGATCCGATGTCCGGACGGTTACACTTCGGGTTTCATTTTTCTTCCTGACTATTTCCATTTTTATGCAGGTGTCGTTTATAAATTCCTTCTTGTAACCAAATACGGGTAAAATGCCGTAAAAAATTGCCATTCAGTTGTTGAATGGTAATAAAATTCAAAGTTTTTTAAAAAAAATTCAAAAAAACTCTTGCATTTTCTTCCGATATGCGCTATACTGTAATTACGGAAAGGGAATTAGCCACCCGGTCCGGTAAGTATATAACCTTGCGGGGTTATAAATAAAAAATTTTTTCAAAAGGAGGAATATACTATGATAAAGTATATCCAGAAGCTCAAGGCTAAGAAGGGCTTCACACTCGTCGAGCTGATCGTTGTTATCGCTATCATCGGCGTACTTGCTGCGATCCTCATTCCTACGATGCTCAACTATGTAACATCTTCTCGTGTTACATCGGCTGACTCGACCGCTGCTGAGATCAAGAAGACTATCGACAACTTCCTCACAGAAGCAGATACTCTTGGTTACGGTATGCTCCTCTCCAGCTCTGCTGTTTGCTCCATCTACGGTGGATGCGACTCCAACGGTGACTGGACAATCAACGTTGGCGCTGGTTCCGACATCAACGCTGAAGCTGGTTCTGGCACAGACGCATTCAAGTCCAAGTCCGGTATCGGTGAGTGGGGCTCTGACGGTTCCGCTACTCACTCCAGCACAAGAGTAGACGCTGGCGACAACGCTACTGCACAGCTTGCTTGGAAACTTAAGGATGCTTTCCCGGATGTCAAGTCTGTTTCCTTCGGTTCTTACCTCGAAGGCGGCAAGACCCTCTATGTAGCTTACACAGCTGACACAGAAGACGCTGGTGACATCGACGTTTCTCTTGACGATTTCCAGAGCGGTTCTTCCGCTTGGAACAACGCAACTGCTGGTGTATCCGAGAACGGTTACATCATCGGTACAGCTCCCAAGCTCCCGATTGCTACATCATAAGTTGAGCTTCTGAAGCAAAAAAATGGCTAACTAAACAAATTCTCCCTGACGGGGACATCCTCGTCAGGGAATTTGTTATAGGTCATAAATTAATGTGATATAGTGTTGAAATGAGAAAACGTTATGGGTAAAAAAAAGAGTGTTCTCCTGTGGGTCGCACTTGCCGCGGTGATCCTTCTTTGCGGCGGCGTTACTGTGTGGTCGCTTTTTCATTTCAGCATTATACGGATCGAAAAGCCGTATGAGCCCAAGTACATTGACATAGACTATAACGACCTCGGTTCCGCAAAGTACCTTGACGGAAAGACCGCATGGGTGTCGATTTTCGCGTCCGACGCGTCCGGAACGTGGGATTTTTCGCGCAAGGAGGACTGTGAACTCCGCGATACGATGCTGTCCTACTATCCGATAGCCGCCGCGTGGATCTCGGAACAGGCGCAGAAATACGGGAAAACCCCCGAGTTCGTGTATGCGGAGAGCTCGGATGATGCCCTTCTGTACTGTGAAGCCGAGTTTTCCGAGGAACTTCTCGAAAGCAGCGAGTACAAGCAGATAAATAAGCTTGCTACGGACGAGTGGGATTTTATCGCCGAAAACATCGATATCGAAGCCGTCAGAGTTGAGTATGGCTGTGAGAATGTGGTGTTCGCGCTGTTCCTGAATACGCCGGAGGATTACGTCCCGCGCGCAATGGCGATGTGCGCGGTAGATAAACCGCTGCTCCGCCCCTACGAGATGATATGGGTGCCTTGTTCGTCCGGAAGTCCTGCGGTTATTGCGCATGAAACGCTGCATACCTTCGGGGCGATTGACCTGTACACCTATGACGGTTATAAGATAAGCTATCACTCACCTATGGGCTTTGATGCTTTCTGTCGGAAGAATTACCCGAACGACATCATGCTTATCCAGACTGACGAAAAAACCGGAGAACGGCTTGCAGACCGCATTTCCAACGAGATCACAGACATGACTGCGTATTACATAGGCTGGCTCGACGAACCGCCGTTCGATGTGGACGGAAAGAAGATGAGACACAGCCAGTATGAGAAGAAGAAGGACTGAGGGGGATAGGGTATGAAAAAAGAAAAAATGATAAACGGTAATAATAACGAAGAGATAGATATTACTCAGTACGAGGCTTTCAGGTCTCCTGAGTCCCTTGAAGCGTTCATAAGAGACCTCGAAGAACAGGAGGAACGGTTCAGGAACGGTACGGAAGAGCTATATACGATAGACGAAGTGGAAGCTTTTTTTGAGGAAAAGTTCAGAAATGCAGAAATACAGAATAATTTATCTCGCAGAAGCGCTAAAGGAGCTTGACGCTGTATCGGAGAGGCATTTTGAACTTGTCGGTATAAATTCGTCTATAAATATCGTAAGAAAGATACAGGAAGATATTCGTCACCTCGAATATGTTCCGTATATCGGCAAGCCTCTTTCCGAACCCCGGCTCGCAGACAGGAAACTTATGGTTCTTATAAGCGGTAATTACCTGTGTTTTTACAGAATTGAAGGCGAAATTATTTATATCCACCATATAATTGACGGTAGAACAGACTACATAAAAAGGCTTTTGTATAGCAAGCTATAATCATATTATTCATCACGATAATACGGCGCGGCGTATTTTCCGCTGAGGCGGAAGTCGGTATGACCGATACAATTTTTCTTTAACACCGCCGCTCCTTATTATAATATATTTTAAGGAGGAATACCAATGATCTCCAAAATCGCCCGTTTACGGGCAAAAAAAGGATTTACCCTTATCGAGCTTGTAGTAGTTGTCGCGGTAATCGGTATCCTTACTTCTATTGTTGTCGCGTCTGTATCCTATGACAACAGACCTGCCGTCGGCAAGGAAATGGCAAAGGACTTTTTCTATGTCGCGCAGGACGCTTTCTCAAGCCTGAAAATAACCAATCCGAACGCGGTTGCCGAGACCGAACGAATAGGCTATTTCATTGAGATCGATGATAACGGAATTATCATCAACAACGGTCTGCTTACCGGCATTGACGAGGCGAGCACCACAAGCGCTTCCGGGTTTACCGCCGATATTGCGGCTCCCGGCACCATTACCCATGACGGCTCTGCGGACGATGACATCAACTGCATGAAGGTCAAGCTCCTTGACACATTCACAAAGTATGTCAATACGACCGAGAATATGTCGGGTACGCTCTATGTTGTCGCGGACGGACATTACAGGGTAGAGGCGGCTTACTGGAAGAACGGAAACTATGTAATGTACTATGGCGGCTGCACAGGTTACTTTACCGACAACAATATTCTTGACAACGGTGAATACTGCTGTGCATATCCACCGGAACTCTCAACGGCAGGAAAGTATTTCTTCGGAAAATAATTTACCTGCGTTGTAAAAATTTTTGGTGTTAGAGAAAATGAAAAAAATATTCAAGAAGAAAGGCTTTACTTTAGTCGAGCTCATAGTCGTGATCGCTATAGTAGGTGTTCTTGCTGCGATACTCATACCGACTATGCTCAGCTATGTCATGCGGTCGCACGTAAGCAATGCGAATACCGTCGCAGGTAAGATGCGTGACAATATAACGTACTTCCTAACGGAAGCCGATGCGGAAGGTTACGGTATGTTCCTGTCCCACACCGCTGTCTGTGATGCCGAGATAAGCATCACAAACGGAAAGTGGGAGCTTATCACGAGACAGCCCGAGTGCTTCGTACAGCACTATACCACCAAGTGGGTCGGAAACGGCTCCGGTTGGGTCGGCGATACCAACTCGTCAAGCGCTATCGCGGAGTCAAGGCTTGCTTCGTACCTTGCCAACACGTTCAAGGAGCTTAAAGAAGGTTATGTTAAGTTCAGACTGATCGGCGGCGTGTGCAGTGTTCTGTACTTCACCGAGGATCAGACCACCGAAGTGACCGAGCTCCCCGATTTTGGCACCTCAATGGGCTGGGACGTTGACACCTATTCCTGGGATAACAGGAATCAGGGCGTAACACCGGGCGGATTGGTAGTCGGCACATCGCCGCTGCTGCCCGCGGGTGTATGATCACACAAATAAAAACGAGGAGGCGATTTGCCTCCCCGTTTTTCTTTCTGCCGATCAGCAGCCGCAGTTGTTGTCGCACCCGCAGTTGTTGTTCCCACAGCCGCAGTTGTTCCCGCAGCTGCTTCCGAGGATACCGCCGCCGTTGCCGCAGCAGCAAAGGATAAGCAGAATGAGAATAATGAGTGTACAGTTGTTATTTCCGCACATAATATGTTCCTCCGTTGATTAAATATTTATGAAACGTTTCATAATACAATATATGACGGCAGGCGAAAAATGTTACCTGTCGGCGAAAAAAATATCCGACGGGATTTCCCGCCGGTATACGCTTTTCATCGGAGGAAATGACATGATCGAGTTCAAGGGCTTTACCGAAAAGGCGAACTCCGCACTGAACAAGGGCGTTGACGCAGCTATGAGCATGGGGCACACCTACATCGGGAGCGAGCATATCCTGTACGGGCTTCTCTGCGAGGAGAACAGCGCCGCATATACCGCCCTCGGCCGCTGCGGCATCACAGGCAAGGATATAATGCGTAAAATGGAGCTTACGATAGGGAAGGGGGTGGCAACGAAGCTGTCCTCCGCCGACCTCAGTCCGCGAAGCCGCCGTATCCTCGGTGACGCGCTGTCCGGCTCCCGCAGCGAGGGAAAGTCCCTCGTCGGCACCGAGCATATCTTAGTCTCGGTCATAAAGGACGAGACCTGCTACGGAACAATATTCCTGAAGGAGCTCGGCGCTGACGTAAAGCAGCTCATGCGGGACTGCGCCGGGGCTCCGCGCAACGGCGAGACTGCCACCGCGCCGGACAGG
>JAFZOA010000506.1 GCA_017550775.1 Ruminiclostridium sp.
CTTCATTTCGGCGAGCTTTCGGTCTCAATATTCGGCGAGTCTCACGGCGCGGGGATAGGCGCGGTCATAAACGGACTTCCCTCGGGCGTTGAGATCGACATGGAAAGGGTGCTTGACTTCATGGCAAGGCGCGCGCCGAAGAAGGACGGCATGAGCACCCGCCGCAGTGAGAAGGACACCCCCGAGGTACTCTCCGGGCTGTATAACGGCAAGACCACCGGTACTCCCCTCGCGGCGGTGATACGCAACACCGATACCCGGTCACAGGACTACGGCAACATCTCTACCGCGGCACGTCCCGGTCACGCGGACTACACCGGCTTCAAGCGCTACTCCGGAGCCAACGACCCACGGGGCGGCGGACACTTCTCCGGGCGGCTCACGGCTCCCCTCGTATTCGCGGGGGCGGTGTGCGGACAGGTGCTTGAACGCTACGGGATAGAAAGCTGTGCGCACATTCTGAGCATAGACGGCGTGTATGACAGCTTCTTCGACGAGCTCGATATCCCCTCCGGCCTCATGCGCAGGATAAAGGAGCGGGAAATGCCGGTCATCAATGAGAGCCGCGCCGAGGAAATGCGGGAGCGAGTGCTCCGAGCAGCCAACGACCTCGATTCCGTGGGCGGCATGATAGAGTGCGCGATAACGGGGCTTCCGGCGGGGGTAGGCTCGCCGATGTTCGACGGGCTTGAAAACCGCATCTCACAGGCGGTATTCGGCATACCCGCAATCAAGGCTATCTCCTTCGGCAAGGGCTTCGGGTTCGCGGAAATGCGCGGGTCGGAAGCTAACGACGAGATGTACATGGACGGCGAGACCGTAAAGACGAAAACCAACCATAACGGCGGTATCTACGGCGGCATATCCAGCGGTATGCCGGTACTTTTCACCGTCGCGGTGAAGCCTACACCGTCGATAGCGAAGCCGCAGCAGACCATAGACTTCATCAGGGGCGAAAACACCGAGCTCACGATCAAGGGGCGGCACGACGCGTGTATCGTACCGCGCGCGGTGCCCGTGGTGGAGGCCGCCGCGAACATCGCGGTACTCTCATTTCTGATATAAAAGGTGATACAAGTGGATAACGATGCGAACGACAGAGTTGACGCGTGCGTATATCTTTGCTACATTCTCGACAGGTTCGGCGAGCTCCCGGAGAGCGTTCTTGCCGAAATAATCCTTGCCTCGTCGCCGGGGGACTACTTCGACGTTATGGGCAACATCGGTTTCATGCTCGGCAAGGGGCTTATCGGGTGCAGACAGGACAGCGAGCCGGTCTATTACCTGCTCGACGAGGGGGTACAGATCGCAGGGAGTCTTACTTCCTCGCTCTCCCCTTCCCTTCGCGAGCGCACCGACTCCGAGGGCAACGACGTGCTCCGGCGGAACGACCGTGAGCGCTCAGTGCTGTGCGACATACGGCGCAGAAAGAACCGGTACGACGTGAACGTGAAGTTTCTCAACGAGCTCAACGGCGATACGATACTCGACCTTACGCTTTACGCGCCCGACGAGAAGAAAGCTCTCGAAATGCGGGAGCGTTTTCTTTCCAAACCGTCATTCATAATCACGCGGATAATGAATATGTTCCTTAAAGACGACTTTTTCATGTTTGACAAGTAATTGTAATTGATTTTCGGAGGAAATCTTATGGCTTTCAACACAACTTTCGTTAAACTGCTGGCAGGTATCACAGCCTGCGTATTGTGCATGACTGCGGTCTCAGCTTGCGGAAACGGCGGGAACGGCGACAACGGCGGAACTTCGGCTACAGCCGGGGAGCCCGGTAATACGGAGGTTCAGACCGGAGATACCGGCGCTGATGAGGCGGGGGCTGCTCCCCTGTCGAACCCGGTGGCTATGACCGCAGACGGCGACGTGGATATGACGGTCGCCTTGCAGTACGAGACCGACTTCGACGAGCTCCTCAAACAGCTCGACGAGAAGAAGGTAAGCGACGACCACCCGGTCTCCGAGAACTCCAACCCCGAGACCGTGGAGCTTTACCGCTGGTTCAAAAGCATCTACGGCAAGCAGGTCATCTCGGCGCAGCAGCTCGCAAACTCCCATGATACCGACATCATCGCCTACTACTACAACACCGACGATATCCCCGCAATGAAGGGCTTCGACTTCATCTTCAAGACCACCGCGGGCGGCGACGGCGAGGACTGGACGCAAATGGCGATAGACTGGCACACAAAGTCCGGCGGGATAGTGTGCTTCTGCTGGCACTGGAATGTTCCGCGCGACATAGACGACCCCGACAGCAACGCGACCTCGTTCTACGTCCCCGGAGCAAAGGACGGCGACCCCGGCACGACTTTCGATATCGCGAAGGCGGTCACCCCCGGCACCAAGGAGTACGAGCGCACCGTCCATGACATAGACCTCATAGCCCACGAGCTCCAGCGCCTTGAAGCGGCGGGTGTTCCCGTCCTCTGGAGACCTCTCCACGAGGCAAGCGGGTCGTGGTTCTGGTGGGGGCTCCGCGATAAGCAGCAGCTCGCCGATCAGCTCTACCAGAAGCTCTGGTACATGATCTACGACCGTCTCGAAAACTACCACAAGCTCACCAACCTCATCTGGGTGTGGAACGGTCAGACCAAGAACCTTAACGTTCACGAGAACACCTACGATATCGCGGGTATCGACGTTTACCCCTCGACCGAGAACCATACAGTCCTCGAAAGCGACTACAACAAGCTCAAAAAGATGACCGCCGAGGGCAAGATGCTCGCGCTGACCGAGTGCGGCTATATCCCCGACTCCGACGAGCTCGCGGCGCACATGGACACCGTGAAGTGGCTCTACTATATGCCCTGGAACAGCAGCGGCATGGGCGACGGCGCATTCATCTACAAAGGTACAAACCTGATCGGGCTCCCGAACCTCAACGAGGACAGAAACTCAAAGGAGCTGCTAAAGAAGGTGATGTCCTCCGACACGGTGATAACATGGTCGGATCTGCCCGCATTTGAGGGTACCGAGCATGAGCTCCCGGCGACAGTCAAGGCGGCGATACCGGACATTGAGTTCCAGAGACAGAAGGACGCGGCCAACGGATAGGAAGGAGACCTGCTATGGAGATAAAACTCAGATGCGGCGGTGCGTCCGCCGTGATACTCGACAAGGGCGCGGAGCTGCGCTCGCTGAACCTCTCGGGCAAGGAGATCATGTGGAGAGCCGACCCCGCGTTCTGGGGTAAGTCCTCCCCGGTGCTGTTTCCGATGATCGGGAACCTTCGCGGCGGAAAGACGATGATCGACGGCAGGGAGTACAGCATCACCAAGCACGGATTCGCGCGGGACAACGTGTTCGCCTATGAGCAGCTTTCCGACAGCAGCGCCGTGTTCACGTTCCGCTCGGACGAGGAAACGAAGAAGTCCTTCCCCTTCGACTTCACTCTGAAAATGAGATATACCCTGACCGGAGAAAGCCTTACCGTGCTGTACACCGTCACCAACGACGGCGCGGGGGAAATGCCGTTCTGTATCGGTGCTCACCCGGCATTCGCGTGTCCCAACGAGGAGGGAGCGCAGTTCACGGATTACAGGCTCGTGTTCGCGGATAAGGAAACTGTGAACAGCCCCGTTATGAACCTCGAAACGCGTATGTGGGGTGACCATGACCGCGTGGAGCGGCTGAACGGCTCGGACGAGTTTAAGCTCGCCTACCCGCTCTTCGACAACGACTGCGTGTACTTCGACAGCATAACGTCGAAGTCGGTGAAGCTTGTGTCCGACAGGAGCGGCAAGGGCGTGAAGGTGAGCTGGGAGGGGTTTGAAACACTTGGCGTGTGGACGCCCGACCACAAGAACGCGCCCTTCGTGTGCATCGAGCCGTGGTGCGGCTGTGACGACTACGATACCGACGACGGTGTGTTCGCCCACAAGCGCGGCGTTCAGACCGCGGGTTCCGGCGAGACGAAGAACTATTCGCTTACGATATCGGAAGTATAGACAGAATAACAAAACCCTCGCCCACAGGTGAGGGTTATTTATTATTGTTCTAAAGCACCCTTTATAAAGCCATAGAATAACGGATGCGGTCGATTCGGTCTCGACTTGAACTCCGGGTGGAACTGCACCGCGACGAAGAACGGGTGCTCCGGTATCTCGACTATCTCCACGAGCTTTCCGTCCGGGGACTGTCCGACAAGCTCCATGCCCTTCTCCTCGAAGTCCGCGCGGTAGTCGTTGTTGAACTCGTAACGGTGACGGTGACGCTCGTAGATGAGCTCGGAACCGTAGCAGCTCCGTGCTCTGCTGTTCTCCACGAGCTTGCAGGGGTACAGCCCGAGGCGCATTGTACCGCCCATATCCACGCCGCGCTGGTCGGGCATCAGGTCGATGACGTTGTGCTCGGTCTCGCTGAACTCCGCGCTGTCCGCGTCTTTCCAGCCGATGACGTTTCGCGCGAACTCGATGACCGCCATGTGCATTCCGAGACACAGCCCGAGGTACGGGACTCTGTTCTCGCGGGCGTAGCGCACAGCCTCGATCTTGCCCTCTATTCCGCGATTTCCGAAGCCGCCGGGAACGATGATACCCGCGCAGTCGGAGAGCAGTCCGGACACCGTTTCCGCGTTGACCTCTTCCGAGTTTATCAGCTTGATCTCCGCTTTCGCGCCCTGCTCAAACGCGGCGTGGCGCACCGCTTCCATGACCGAGATGTACGCGTCCGGGAGCGCGGCGTACTTCCCCACTATCGCGATCTTAAGCGGAGTTTCGGCATGCTCCTGGCGGTGAACCATGTCCGTCCACGCGGTGAGGTCGGGCTTCTCGTTTTCGAGCCCGAGGTGGTGACAGGTGATGTCCGCAAGCCCCTCGTGCTCCAGCATGAGCGGGACTGCGTAAAGGGACGATGCCGTGCGGTTGATTATCACGTCCTGCTCGCGGACGTTGCAGAAGTTGGCGATCTTCGCCTTTGCGTCCTTCGGAACGTCGCAGTCGGCGCGGCAAACGAGGATAGTGGGCTGGATACCCACCGCGAGAAGCTCCTTGACACTGTGCTGCGTAGGCTTGGTTTTGAGCTCCTCGGAGCCGCTGATGAACGGGAGCAGCGTGACGTGAATGTAGATCACGTTCGAGCGCCCTTTTTCGAGCCCGACCTGGCGGATAGCTTCAAGGAACGGCGTACCCTCGATGTCGCCGACCGTGCCGCCGATCTCGGTTATCACGATGTCCGCGCCGGAAGCAGAACCCGCACGGTATATGCGCTCCTTGATCTCGTTGGTGATGTGCGGAACGACCTGCACCGTCGCCCCGAGGTAGTCCCCGCGGCGTTCCTTGTTGATGACGGTCTGGTAGATCTTGCCTGTCGTGACGTTGCTGTTCACCGACAGGTTCTCGTCGATGAAGCGCTCGTAATGCCCGAGGTCGAGGTCGGTCTCGGTGCCGTCGTCGGTGACGAAGACCTCGCCGTGCTGGTACGGGCTCATGGTGCCTGGGTCAACGTTGATGTACGGGTCGCATTTCAGTATCGTGACCTTGTGACCGCGGTCTTTGAGCAAGCGCCCGAGGGATGCGGCGGTGATTCCCTTGCCGAGCCCGGAGACAACGCCGCCGGTGACGAAGATATACTTTGTTTCCATGATTTCTCCTGACTTCGTTGCATAGTTCGTTGTCGAGCTCGTTGTCAGCGAATTTGGCTCAACCATGCGGTTTTACGGGTCTTGACAACGAAAGCAACGAACTTTTTTCAAGATAACTCTTTCTACTACTATATTTTTTATTTTATCTTTTTTTATTATTTATCGTTGTTTTCGTTGTCAAACATCAACAAATGGCTTGGTTAAGCCATTTGTCTGACAACGAGCCCGACAACGAGCTGACAACGGCTGACAACCGACTTTAATCAATTAAAGCAATTGTAATACATCTCAGTTGTTCACATACAGCCTGCGATACGGGCTGTTCGTGTTCGGCGTGAGCTTGAAGAAGTGCGCATTCATCAGCTCCTCCGCGTCGTAGTCGAATTTCTTCGCGAACAGCTCCACGTCCGCCTTTATCGCCTTCATGTCGTCCTTCGTCGCGTCCTCGCAGAGCACCTGCGCGGGGTGGTCGGGCTCGTGTTCGGAACGAATGTACATCACCCCGCCGTGCATTCCGGTCGCGCAGAAGTCGCCCACCGGACACGCGTCCTCGAAGCCGATCCCGAGCACGATTATCTTGCCGCCCGCCTGATACTCCGCGAGGAAATCACCGGCTTTACCGCCGATGACCATGAGCGGCTTCTTCTCCATGTATTCCTTCATGTGAATGCCCGCGCGGTAGCCCGCAGAGCCCTTCACAAGTATCTTCCCGTCGCGCAGTCCGTACCCCGCCGCGTCGCCGACATTGCCGTGAATCGTGATCGTGCCGTCGTTCATCGCGTCGCCGACAGCGTCCTGGGCGTTGCCGTAAACCGTGATGTCGCATTCGGTCAGGTACGCGCCGAGGGCGTTTCCGGGAATGCCGGAAATGTGGATATCCTTCCCGACGCAGCCGCTACCGGTGTAGCGCTGCCCCAGCATATTCTCTATCTCGATCTTCCTGCTTTTCGAGCCTCTTAGCC
>JAFZOA010000507.1 GCA_017550775.1 Ruminiclostridium sp.
TTGCCGTTGCAGCCGCCCGTAAAGGACACGTTGCGTACAACATCACCGTCAAGTGTGAAGTTTATCTCGGTCGCGCATACCATGCTTGGTTTGTATCTGTACTGCATTTTAAATATCTCCTTTCATGCTGTAAGTTGAGTATATTATGACACATTCCTGACAGATTGTAAAGAGTATAAAACTGCATAAAAAAAGAATGTAAAATTTTTACAAAAAACTATTGATTTTGTTGAAAATTTGTGTTATATTTATATATAGGATATTTTGGGTATACATGCTTTTTATTCGCTGAAAAAGACAGAAGGTGGTAAAATGTCTGAGCTTTTCTCTGTACTGAAAAAATTCAATTGTATAGATATAATCGTCCGCACGGCGGGAATTGTCACACTTACCGTCTCCGGTGAATACAACGGAGAGTCATACAACAAGCAGTACGCTTTCTCGGATTTCGTCTATATCGACGATTTCCCTGTACTCATGAATACTATCAACGAGTTCGCGAACAGTACCAAAAACCGTATGTTCACACATTTCCGCATGGAGCACGACGGCGAGCTGCACTGGGCTTATATGTGCTGCAGCAAGACCGCGCCGGGACGGTACAACGGCATACTGCTCGATGTGTACGAGTACATAGACTGTATCCCGAACGACAGCGTTATAAGCGAGTTTGAAAAGAAACAGGGCATGAAGATCTCAGCCCTCAACAACAACGCCGCGTCCCTGCTTGAGATCTGCGGGCGCGACTACCTGAAACGCATACAGAGCCCGTTTTCTTCCGACCCGAAGCTGTACACAGCTATCCTCGACGAGGAAGGCAAGGTTATCTGCGCACCGTCCTACACGGAAAAGACCGACCACCCATACTCCGCAAAGGAACCGGTTCGTTTCAGCTTCCGCACCGGCGCGTACTGGTACATAGGCTCGGACGACCCGGACTCCGTAAAGAACGCGGAGCCATACCTCAAAGGGCTCGCGGAGTGCCTGTCAAGCATCGCACACTCGATAGTTGCTCTGTACAACGAGGCGGAGAACTCCAACGCCGTAAACAAGCAGCTCGGCGCGAATGTTGAACAGCAGATGCTCATCAACAGTATGCAGTCGGTCATCATGCAGGAGGCAAAGGCAAGCGACGCTCTTGTCAAAGTCCTCGACATGGCGGGAGAGTATCTGCATCTTGACGGTATCTTCGCCTACGGTCACAGCTTCGACGGGATACGAAAGGAATTCTGCCGCTACGACAAGTCCGGAACTACCGAGGAAGTTTATGAGTTGATAAAGGAAAAATACTCGTACATACAGAAGGAGCTCAACGACATGGAGAACTTCTTCTCCGGCGAGAATGACCAGCGCCTGAAGAGCGTAGGCATCAGTTCCTTTGCGATATCCGTGCTCAACGACAACAACGGTATGAACGGTATAATCGTCTATCTGATACGCGACCCGGATCACCGCTGGAGCTACAACGACCGTAAGATGATAAGAAGCATCTCACAGGTGCTGTCCTCCGTCATTTTCAGGTGCGAGTCCGAAAAACAGATAGACGAAAAGAACAAGCAGCTCTACAGGCTCGCGTTCTTTGACTCGATGCTCGGTATCAAGAACCGCTCGCGTCTGGATATCGACACCGCCGAGATCATCAGGAACCACGGCTCCGGCGCGGCTATGGCTGTTCAGATCATCAACACTCGCTTTCTCAACGAGGTGTTCGGTCAGAGCTACACCGACAAGCTTCTCAAAATGATCGCAGACTTTCTGTCGCTGCCCGAGATAGGCGGTGACGGGGTCTACCGCTACTCAGGAAGCATAATGATGATAATTTCGCAGAACTGCACAGCCGAGGAAGCGCAGGACAAGACCCAAAAGATACTCGAACGTATACGCGAACCATTCATAATCGACGGCGTTGAGCAGTACGCCGAGACCGCTATCGGTATCGCAGTTTATAACGGCTCGACCGTTTCCGGCGAGGATCTTTACCGTGCGGCGACACTTTCACTCTACCGCGCCAATGAGTACGGCAAAAACACCTTTGCGTTCTACAACCGGGAATTTCTCGACTCAAAGGGCGAAGCGTTCAACCTCGAAAGCGAGCTTCGCCGCTGTATCGCGGACAATATGCGAAACTTCGAGGTCACCTTCCAGCCCGCCTTCAACACGAGTGGTGAAGTCAGCCACTACGAGACCCTGCTCCGTTGGAAGAGCGTGAAAATGGGAAGTATATCCCCGAAAGTTTTCATGCGTATGATGGAAAAGGTCGGTCTCGATACCTCTATCGACCTGTGGGTGCTCCCGCGGGCCTGCAGATTCTGCAGACAGATACGCGACGCTACCGGCAAGGATATAAAGGTAAGCGTGAACCTCACCACTCACGAAATGCAGACAGGTGCACTTCCGGAGAGGTTCCGCGCGGAGCTTGACAACTACGGGCTTTCGGGACCGGAAATGATGGCGGAGGTACCGGAAGCGGCGCATATCATTTCCTACAACGATACCGCGTCAACCCTCGGAAAGCTCAAGCGCCTCGGAGTTTCGATCTGTATCGACAGCTTCGGCAACGAGTACCTCCCGCTCCACGTCATGAAGAACTCCTACGTTGACATGATAAAGGTAAGCTCAAGCTTCGTTACTAACTCCGGCGGAGAGTTCGACGACGTTCTGCTCAGTACCACTTTCTCGCTTGCGTCAAGCCGGAACATCACCACCAGCGTCAAGAACATCGAGTACCGCAGCCAGCTCGAAGCCGCGAAACACGCGGGAGCGGACCTTGTACAGGGAGGCTTTCTCTCGCCGCCGTCAACGCCCGAGGAGATCCTTTCTGCGCTGAAAATAAATATCGCAAGGACGATAAACGGCTGAAAATGCCTGTAATAACGACAGTGCCCTCCGCAGAAATGCGGGGGGCACTGTCGTTTCCGGCAAAAGGAAGAAATACAAACAGATACCGGATCATATCGGGATATGCGGGTAATACTGCAAGCGCAGCTTGTCCGCGATAAGCGCTATGAACTCGGAGTTCGTGGGCTTTCCGCGGGAGGTGTGGATCGTGTAACCGAAAAGCCCGTTGAGCACGTCAACATCACCCCTGTCCCACGCTATTTCTATCGCGTGACGGATAGCGCGCTCGACCCGCGAGGAGGTGGTGCTGTAGCGCTGTGCTACCGTGGGATAGAGGAGCTTGGTGACGCTGTTTATCATCTCGTCGTCGTTTATGGAGAGGATTATTGCCGTTCTCAGATAATGGTAACCCTTGATGTGGGCGGGGATGCCGATGCGATGTATCATATCGGTCACGATGTACTCTATGTTTGCCATGTCCTTGGTACCGTTGTGGACGGTGAGGTTCTTGTACTTTTTCAGAGAATTGACCTTGTTCACGAGCAGCTCCGGCGAGAAGGGCTTCACCATGAAATAGCTTGCGCCCGCGTCCATTACTTCCTTTTCTACCTCGGGAGTGTTGAGGTTGGACACAACTATCGTTATGGGAAGAGAGCCCTTCGCGGCTCTTATCTCGTCGAGCAGCGCAGCAGCATCAAGCTCGGGCATCTTGGCTTCTATAATAAGAAAATCCGGCATATCGTTCTTTACCGATTCGAGTATCACCTTTCCGTTTTTATGTCGCGCCGCCGTGAACATACCCTCCTTTTTGAGCAGGCTTGCCCATGTCAGTCCGAATTCCGATGAGTCGTCCCCTATCAGGATTTTGATTTTGTCTGTCATTTTATTGACCTCCTTTTGTTTAATGTGACCCTATTGTAGCATATATTTTTTGAATTGGCAATATTTTACACTAACATACGAAA
>JAFZOA010000508.1 GCA_017550775.1 Ruminiclostridium sp.
CGTATCCAGCTCGAAGACCTGCTGCTTGAATACAAGCCGACGATGCTGTTTGTCGAGCATGACACGCGGTTCCGCGAAAAGATCGCAACAAAGACCGTGAAGTTATGATCTTCCGGAGCAGGAGATTGTTGACAACTAATTAAAGCTGTGGTATAATTTAACCATTAACAGCAGCTTAAGGAATATTCTGTTTCTGTCTTCCTGCCGGAGTCGAGGAAGACAGAAATGTTAATTATCAATATCAGCTTAAGTTGCGGACATTGATAATTAAACGGATACTTAGTTTGATCAATTGTACGGAATGGTTAATGCCGATATGAATAAAAAAGACAATAAAGATACAGCGAAAAAAGCTTCTGCTTCCGACAAACGCCGCCGTATCACATCAGCGCAGGTCATACCGCTCAGCTTTCTTCTCGTGATAATCGTGGGTACGCTCCTGCTCCTGCTTCCGATATCGACCGAATCGGGGGAACAGACCGATTTTCTTACCGCTCTGTTTACCTCAACAACGTCCGTATGTGTTACCGGACTTGTCGTCGTGGATACATACATTCACTGGTCGCTTTTCGGCAAGATCGTGATTCTTGTCCTGATACAGCTCGGCGGTCTCGGAATGATCTCGGTAACGTCGATAATAATGCTTTTTACCCATAAAAAATTCAGCTTCGGTATGACTGTGATGCTTCACGATTCGTTCAACCTGAACTCGCTGTCGGGGCTTATGCGCTTCCTCGTTCGCGTTTTCTACGGAACGCTGATAGTCGAGGGCTTCGGCGCGGCCATGTATATGCCCGTGTTCATCGGTCAGTTCGGCGTGCTGAAAGGAATATGGTATTCGATATTCACTTCGGTGTCGGCGTTCTGTAATGCGGGAATAGACATCATCGGTCCGGACAGCCTTATCGGCTATAATAACAACGTGCTGGTGATGATAACGACGATGCTGATGATCGTTCTCGGCGGTCTCGGATACATAGTGTGGTTCGATGTCCTTAGCGGCTTCAGAAACGGCATAAGACAGGGTTATTCGCCTTTGCGGATATACAAGCGCTTCAGCGGGCATACCAAACTTGTGCTGACGCTAACCGGACTGCTTATTTTCGGCGGCGCTGCGATAATTTTCGTGACAGAATATTCAAATCCGCTTACGATAGGGAATATGCCGCTCGGAGAAAAGATACTCAACAGCATATTCCAGTCTGTTACGTTCAGGACGGCGGGCTTTGCTTCCGTTCCTCAGCAGTTTCTGCGCGAAAGCACCTGTGCGTTCGGGGATATCCTTATGTTCATAGGCGGCTCGCCTGTCGGAACGGCGGGTGGCATCAAGACCGTGACATTCTTCGCGGTAATACTGAATGCGCTCTCATATATCAGGAACAGGAACGAGGCCGTGGTTTACGGACGGCGTTTTTCTCCGGATACGATACGCAAGGCGGCGGCGGTCATGACGGTAAGCTTTTCGGTATCGTTCGTGATGCTGCTCCTTCTGATGACGTTCTCCGATGTATCTCTTACGGACGGCCTGTTTGAAGTGCTCAGCGCGACCTGTACGGTCGGACTTACGCGGGGACTTACGCCAGGTCTGGGGATAGCCGGCAGGATCATAATAATCATATCGATGTATCTCGGAAGGATAGGACCTATCTCAATGGCTCTGTTTTTCACGAGCAAAAAGAACGACAAGAAGAAAGTCAAGCATATTCAGGGCGATTTTATCGTAGGCTGAAAATATCAATGCAGTAGGTGAATGTAATGGGAAAATCCGTGGTTGTGTTCGGACTTGGTCAGTTCGGAAAAAGTCTCGCTCTCAATTTAAGCAGCGCAGGCGCAGATGTTATGGCGGTCGATCGTGACGAAGAGCTTGTAAGCTCGATAGCCGACGAAGTAACGGACGCGAAGGTCGCCGACCTTGAGAACGCCGACGCGATAAAAGAGCTCGGTCTCGCCAATATGGATGTGGCTGTTGTGGCCATGGGCTCGAATCTTACCGCAAGCATACTCTGTTCGGTAATATCGAAGGAAGAGGGGATACCCTATGTCGTTGCGAAGTGTTCTAATGAGAGAATGGCTACAATCCTCCAGAAGACAGGCGCGGACAAGATAATCTATCCCGAAGCCGAAATGGGCGCAAGAGCGGCAAGAGTGCTGACTTCCAACGACTTCCTCGATTTCTTCAATATCGACGACAACCTTTGTGTCGTTGAAATGAAGCCGCACGCTGAATGGGTCGGAAAAAGCCTGAAACAGCTCAACCTTCGTGAGAAATACAACATAAATGTCGCGGCGGTAAGGTACCGCAGCGAGCTGCACGCCGCGTTCGACCCGAACAAGCCGCTCAAGGAAAACTCAGACCTTCTTATCGTCGTTGAAAGGAAGAACCTGAAAGACCTCAGAAATATCAACAGATAGTGCGTCCTGCATCATACAGTTACAGCGAAAACGCGCCTGCTTCGTTTTTAGAAGCGGGCGTTTTCTATTGCCGGCATAGGGTATCGGCTGTTTTTGAAAACGCGGGTATCTTTTGCGAGGAATAATAAAAAGCAATTGCATTCTATAAGCAAATATGGTATAATATACCATAAATGAGTAACAATGTCCGCGGCTGTACGGAACTATTCATACCGGAAAGGGAATGAGACGGAATATGGAAAATAAGAATGAAAACCCCTGTATCCTTGAAGTGAAAGACCTTCGGATCACATTCAGAATGC
>JAFZOA010000509.1 GCA_017550775.1 Ruminiclostridium sp.
AGGAGCATTATGATGAAGTCGATGCAGCCCGCGAAAAAGAATCCCGTGAGGTTGGGCAGCGTTATTATCAATCGTTAGAGGAAAGAAGATAGTGCGAACGATTTCGCTCTACATGAATGAGGTTTTGAATATGAAAGAATTCTATGAGCCGATGCTGTATCTATCCACACCAGACCATCCTAATACGATGGGTATGCTTGTGGCATTGAAAGAGCCTGTGGATGGCGGTATCCTTCGAGGTGTGGTTGAGGAACTGCGTGCGCGGTTTCCCTACTTTTATGTGAGGGTCGTTCCCAAAGAAAACGATCTGTTTCCTGTTCCGAATCCGCTGCCCATGATGGTGCGGAACACATGGAATCCGATCACCTTCAATTCGGAAGAGTCAAACTATCACCTCGCCGCGTGGAAATACGAAGGAAAGCGGCTGGCTTTTGAGGTTCACATTCCTTAACTGATGGCGCTGGTGTCCTTCCGTACATCAAAAGCGCATTGTATCTTTATCTGTCCCGGAAGACAGGTGTGACTTTTGACCACGATGGTTTCCGGCTACCTGGAGATGCCATTCCCGAATCGGAGGCAGGAAATCCGTTTACTGGGCTGGATATTGACGGAGCAGAAGCACCTCTCTATTCCAAGGAAACAACAAAGGATTTCTATCGTTTGAATGCGGGAGAGGATAAGGATCAGAGGATCACCTATATCAAGTTGTCAGAAGGACAACTCATGCAGTACTGCAAAGACTTTGACGGAAGCCCAAATGCCTTTTTATCTGTCATGTTTGCAAGAGCGATACGCCGTTATGATCCGGAGAGCGAAAAGACAATCAGTATCGCAGTAGCGATCGACCACAAGGCAATGCTGGGAAATTACGACAACTATCGTATGTTTGCAAATGTGGTCGAACTGGATTTTCCCAAGAACAGGCCGTTAGACGATCTGATGAGATCGTGCACCATTGCCCGCGGGCAGATCATGCTGCAGGCGCAGCCGGAAAATTCCCTTTGGGCAATGAAGCAGAAGAAAGCTCTTTATGCAAAGCTGGATCAGGCTCCGCTGGAAATGAAACTGGGAATCATAAGTAAAGCAGCGGGGAGCCCGCGGTGGAGCATATCAATATCATATGCGAACAGCAGATCCTTTGGTTCGTTGAATCCGTATATTGAGGAGTTGTATTTGCTGTCAGAACCGGGTGTGTCGGACATCATCTGCGAGGTATCCTGTATCAACCACAATTTCTTCTTGGCAATAGGGCAGACATTCTCCTCTGATGAGTTTTTGAAGGTATTCATAAGCGAGCTTCGATCGGTGGGGATCGACTGTGAGGTGATGGGTGCAGAGCCATTACGTCTGTGCGGACTTAATGAGTATGGTCAGGTAAATGAAGTGCAGTGAGCTTACTGAAACCACATTGGCAGTATGTGCAGAACGATAATCTTGACATATTCTGATTTATCTTAACAATATTTTATAGAAGAAAGAAGAAATAAAATGTTAAAGAAGAAAAGTTATAATACAGACATTGTACAAGAAGTTGAACGTATTCAGCAAAGGTGACGAAAAGTAGTAGAATACAAACATAATGCTCCGAAACGTTCAAGCCGCTTCGGAGCATTACTATTTGGTTATCTGCCGAAAACATTGAGAAACGAGAGTCTCTTAATGTCTGTTGTGTGATGTAGACGGTTTCCTTTCTTTATCAGACAAAGAACTATCGTGTTCATTCCGACTTTGAGAATGATCTTCCTTTTCTATGTTCTCGTCCTCGCTTTCGTCGTTCATAATGACCTCATCTGTCTTTCCTACCTCTAATTCCAGGTTGAGCTGTTCAAGGCGCGCGGATTTCGTTTCAAGTTCCTCTGCGTGTTCAAAAGGTTTACCCTTTGACGCAAGAGCCGCACTCAAATCGTTTTTAGCGCGCTCCATACTGTTTTCATAACCATTGATAGCTTTCTCAATACCAACACGGACAAGATTTTCAAGTCTTGTAATATTTCCTATATCTCCGGCAATGTCAAGTTCAGCGGTATATGAAAGTTTTCCTTTTATTGATATTCCTGCACTTTTGGTAAATCCGTTCACGATTTTTTCCAAACTAACCTCAAAACCGCAGAAAGAACCGAGATGTTCGTGACTGGCATCCTCTTTGGAAAGGAACTTAACCGCCGCATCCCTCAGGACCGCACCTGCAGCCTTGCGCTCATCATAAACCTTACCGCCGAGTTCGATACTGAACGATTTTTCATCGGGAGTATGTTCTTTCGCAAATGCGAGATCTGCTTGAGCAAGGCTTATACGGTTTTCATAACTGCTTATCGCCCTTTGCGCTTTCTGAATGGTATCATCAAGGCGGTACTGCTCGTTATAATGCTCCGCTTCAAGCATTTTGAGCCTTGCAACATCCGTATCGAGTTCGATCTTCTCCTTGATACGCTTATCTCCGCTTGCTATCGCTTGTATTTCCGAATAGTTAAGTACCGCCTCGTCCACATCTTCACAAGTTCGTGCGAGAGCTTTGTCGGAGGCGATCTGCGATATAAACTTCTGCTTTGTGACTATGATATTCATTAAATAAGCGTCAAATGTGGATTTAGTTACATAATTGTAAACCCCGACCATATCATTGTCGTTTCCTTGACGGACAATTCTTCCTATACGCTGTTCCAGGTCGGACGGTTTCCACGGAATATCAAGGTTATGCAGAGCGATCAGCTTTTTCTGAATGTTTGCGCCGGTACCAAGTTTAGATGTGGACGCTATGACGATACGTTTAGTACCGGAGTTCAACTGCGCTTTCATTTCATTTTGTGCTTTTTGCGTTGTAGCGTCACCCGCAAAGCATATCTCATTCGCGGGAACACCGCGCCTTATCAGTTCAGCCTTGATATAGTTATATACCGAAAACCTGTTGCCATCTGCTTTTTGCAGTTCGGGATCTTCGGTGTGAACGGTTTCACTCTGTTCCGTATCGTTATCACCGTGTACGGCTATATCACAGAAGATTGCCTGTACACCTTTGCTTTCAGCGGTGGCATTATATATCTCCATAACCTTATCTATGCAGATGTTTACCTTGCTGTCGGGAGAATTAGGCGCATTAGGATTTATGCACCGAGCGTCCAATCCAAGCAGACGCGCTTCCGACGTGATCTTCAGCATATTGTCAACGCTTGCGTCAACACTTCCGTTATGCACTTTCTCCGAACGTTCCGCGAGTACCTTCATATATGCCTTTTGGAAGTCGTCAGGCTCCGCCGAAACTGCCTGCGGCTTGCCGCCCTCTAACTTCGGCACGGGCAAGTCGAGCATATCAGCGTTCTGAATATCGGCAAACTCCTTATACATAGCCATAAGTTCGGGAAGATTGTTGAACTTTGCGAAACGCTTTTTTGTGCGGTATCCGTCTCCTGCGGGCTTTAATTCCGCTTTGGATACAACCTCACCGAATGTACTTGCCCAATCGTCAAACGTCTGTAAGCCCGCCTGTTCCAACAGGGACGGACGGAGATACCTTTGCATTATATACAGTTCTGTCATTGAATTCGATACAGGTGTGCCAGTTGCAAAAATTATGTTCTTCTCGCCGTAGTTCTCGTTGAGATACTGCGTTTTCATCAGAATATCCTCTGATTTTTGCGCCGGAGTTGTCTGAACACCCGCGACCCTCTGCATTTTGGTTACGACAAGACCGTTTTTGAAGTTGTGAGCTTCATCGACCACAAGACTGTCAAATCCCAACTGCTCAAAGTTCAGAGAAGTATCCTTTTTCTTGCCGTTATCCTCTATCAGCTTTGCCAACTTCGCCTCTAAACGCTTTCGGGTACGCTCCATATCCTTTATTGAGCCGCGGTTTTCCATTGCAGAACGCGGTGACTCTGATGATAAGTCTTTGATACTCATAGAAAGCGTGTCTATCTCGCGCTGAATGAAATCACGGCGGTACTCAAATGACATCGGTATCTTTTCAAACTGCTCATAGGACATTATAACTGCATCATAGTCTCCCGTACAGCACCTTCCTATGAATTTCTGTCGATGATCTTTGTCAAAGTCCTTTTCAGTCGCGGTCAGCAGCTTTGCCTGCGGATACAGCCTTATCCATTCCTGTGCCATTTGCCCGACAAGGCTTTTAGGTACTACCACACAAGCCTTGTTAATAAGTCCGAGCCGCTTTTTCTCCATTGTGGCGGCTATCATTTCAAAGCTCTTGCCGGCTCCTACACAGTGGGCGAGTAATGTATTACCGCCGAACTTTGCTCTCATTACAGCGTTCAGCTGATGTGGCTTTAATTGGATAGACGGAGACATATCAGGGAAAGTCTGATGTGAACCGTCATATTTGCGCCCGACAAGGCTATTAAACAGCTCATTGTAACGTGTTACATACTTTTCACGACGTTCGGGAGTTTCCCACAGCCAACGTTTAAAGGCTTCTTTCATCTTATTCGCCTTTTCCTGTGCTATCTCTGTTTCTTTCTTATTTATGACATAGCGGTCTTTATCGGTGAGCGGGTCATAAACCTTGTCCTTAACGATAATATCACGCTGATTTAAAAGTGCTTCCAGTATCTCCATTGATGTCGTACGCTTTGTGCCAAATATAGAAGTAGCTGCATCGGATTTGTCCGCAGACTTGAAAGGTATTTTGTATTCGCCGTTGAATGTTCTTCTGAAAGGCTCATAAATATTGGCTTTGGCGTACTCTCTTGCAAACTGCTCATAGTCTTTGAGATCGACCCAATGCACACCAAGTCGGGCATATATTTCTCCTGCTTGCAAGTCAGGCGGTACTACCGTCCTTAAAGCCTCTACATTACGCTGTAAATCGGGATTGTCCTCTGCGGCACGTTCGGCAGCTCTCAATTTCATACGAACGTTTCCGGACAGATACTTTGACGTTTCTTCCCAACCGTCATACTTATTATCGGGATTTGCTATTTCAGGATTGAAATATATCAAGTTTTCCGCAACCAGTGCGGATATAACCTCGTCAGGCTCCTGTCCGCAAATTTTCGCCATATACGGAATATCTATGCGACCAAGATTATCCATAGCCACATTCAAAGCCTCTTGCGGTGTATCAACGTGTTCGATCACAGTTTGCTGTTTCACGGTACGCATTGTAAAGAAGTCTGCTTTCGTTACTTCTTTTGTTTCCTCATTGACTACCTCCAATGCTGTCAGGGAATTGTAATCATCATCGTTGCCGAATACGAGATAGTTTGCTCTGTCTATAATATGACCATACTGCTTGACAAATTTATCGTACTGATCGTTGAGTATTTTCTGATATTCCGAAAGTTGACTGTCAGAGCAGTTGTTTTCCTGCGCTGTTATGATAGTTCTGAATGTTTCGCGCAGCTTACACAGAGCTTTCAATCGTTCAAGGCGAGTACCCGTAATAAGTTTGTCGTCCTTATCAACCGCCTCTTTCATTATGTTGTTTTCCCTAAAATAGACCTTTCCGTCAATTTCGGCATAGGTGAAGTTTCTTACGTCCTCGACAGCGGGTATTATGCCTATCTCCTTGTTGTGCTGTTCGGTATGTTTGCGGAGAGCATTATTCAGTTTTAAAGTCTGTACAGCCTTTTCAAGCTGTTCTTTCAGATCAGCGCCCTCGATAGGCACACAAGCGGTTGATTGAGCATTTCCATACAGCGAATACTCTATACCTTGTTTCATAGTTCCCATAATCATTTCAGGGTGATCGAGGAAATAGTTATTGATAGGTACACCTTCTTCGTTGTGTCCGATGTAGCACCAATCAGGCATTTCAACCGCCATTTTCTCACGTTTCTGAAAGAAAAGAATGTCGGTGGTGACCTCTGTACCCGCGTTCGCCTTAAAAGCATTGTTTGGTAAGCGGATAGCGCCTATAAGTTCTGCTCGTTTAGCAAGGTATTCACGGACTCTCGGACTTTCCTTATCCATAGTGCCTTTTGTGGTAATGACAGCCATAACACCGCCAGGGGCAAGTTTATCAAGTGACTTTGCAAGGAAGTAATCGTGAATAAAGAAGTTTTCACGGTTATACTTTTTGTCAGACACAGTATAAGAGCCGAAAGGAACATTACCAACCACCGCGTCAAAGTAATTATCCGAAAAATCAGTCTTTTCAAAACCTTTTATCTGAATATTTGCGCTCTGATAAAGTTGTTTTGCAATACGTCCAGTTATACTGTCAAGCTCAACACCGCTCAAATGACTGTTTTTCCTCATTTCTTCGGGCATAACACCAAAAAAGTTGCCGACACCCATAGCAGGCTCAAGAATGTTGCCGCCTTCAAATCCCAACTGTTGCAGACCTTTATATATAGCGTTTATGACCGTGGGCGTAGTATAGTGGGCATTGAGCGTTGAGCTTTTCGCTGCTCTGTACTCATCATCGGATAACAGATCTTTCAACTGCTGATATTCTTTTGACCAATTTGAATTATTCGGGTCAAATGCTGAAGCCAAGCCACCCCAACCAACATATCCTGCGAGTATCTTCTGCTCTTCGGGAGTAGCGTTATGCGGTCTGAACATATCTGCCGCTAATGCAAGATTACGGCTCTCTATCTTTTTCAGCATTTCGATTGCTGCGATATTCGCCGCGAATTTTGCTTTTGCGCCGCCTTCGCCCAAATGCTCATCAGTTATGGTATAGTCAATCTTTGTTGTAGTGTCATCTGATAATTCCTGCTTATGCGCGGTCAGATCACTGATTTCAGGCTCCTTTGAGATAGCATTGCCTGTTAATACAGAGAATACGCTTTCCGTCTGATCTTCATTTCCGAGAATGTCATATATAGCGCGTTTAATACGGTTTATTTTAACCGAACTATCTTCCCAACCCTCCATTTTAGCATTTTCAAAGGCATTATATAGCTGTTCGGCAGTATCAGCCGGATAGGTTTTAGCCAATTCTTCTACAAGCGGATTTGTCTGCTCCGGTGCAGATGTCTTGCTTATATCCTCACTTGCAGAGCGTTCTTTTATTCTCAATCTTAGTTTCAACGAAAACAGTCGGTTTTCCTCTGTATGCTCAGCGCCCTTGCGGTATGCAGTGCAAACACCGCTCGAAAACTCCCAATCAGCAGCATTTCCCCATTTAAGGTAACTGCCACGACCGTTGTTTGCCAATGTTTCATTGCTGTCCAGCGCATCAGGACGAATACTATAAATACCTGTTGTATCGGCATAATTGACACTACGGAGCTGATCTTCTACATTGTCACGAATATATGACGTTATTTCAAATTCTGTTCCTTTTGTCAGCGCACGTTTAAGTGCCGCAAGATTTTTAACTTCGACAAGCTCCTGCTCGTATTCTTCCTCGATACTGTTAGTAAGCTCCTGCCCGTTCGTTTCAACTGATGTATCGACGGTTATTTCTGCATTTTGTCTATCCCGTGTCTGCTCCAAAATAGGCACAAACTCGCTATAAGCAGGTATTCCTTTTAGGAAGTCGATAACACCGCCGTAACCGTCACCAATATCCTGTCTTTCGGTGACAGTCCTTCCGTCAGGCATATTCACAGTAAATCCAACCTTATCATAGCCAATATACCGCGCAACATCATAATAATCAGCGTCAGTAGAGCGGGAACTGTCTATTGCTCTCTGCCAAGCGGCTTTTGAGCCATATTTTTCGATTTGTGATTGTCTGCCCGCCACATAGTCGTCATCGGCTTTTCGCATAGCCGCATCAAATTCTGCTACGGAGTAAGTTTTTCCGCTCTCAAAGGCATTACTTTCACTATAATCACAGGTGATTGTCGGTTCGGTATCGGTTTTTACTTCCTTTTCGGAAATTTCTATACCGTTTGCCCTTAATACTTCAACAGAAAAGACCTTTTCAACAGGAAAGTCGCCATATACAGCCTCAAATTTCTTTGTTTCATTGTTATAGACAATAGCACCGTCGTACCTATACTCATCGCCATAAAAGTCTGTTGCTGTTCCGTTGACCAACTGTTCGGCTTCTTTTTTCGCGTCGGAAAGTGAGCGGTAGTTATACTTATCATCTGCGCCGCTATCCCTATCATAAGAAACGACTTGATGTACACCCCACTCGTTTATTTCCTTTACGTTTAACGAGATAGCCAACTGTTTTATTTCATCAGCGCGGCTCTCCCAGGTGTCAACCATTATCCCATACAAACCCTCTTTTAATGATTTGGGATTTTTTTCAGTCACCGTTGCTCCCGTCGCAAGAGCAAAATCTTTTACCGCTTTTATGCTATCGGCATTGCTTGATATTATTTCAAACTTGACAGCATTGTTACCGTCCTCACGCTCCGCTGTCCTGTTTTTGGACGTATCATCTCTATAAAACAGACCGTAAAAGTCAAGAACTGCCGCCCCGCGCTTGTATTCATCACTTTCGGGGGTACTATGTTCCGTATCGAATTTTGCAAACTTTATTCGTTCATCAATGTCCCTCTGCTGTATATATTCCTGTTCATCAATAAGGCGAGCTATCCGTTTTGCGACTTTGCTCCATTTCCAGGTTATATCAGTTTTCTCGCCATTGCCAAGATGTATGGTGAGCGTCAAACCCTTACCGTCGTGCATAGTAAAGCCGACTTTTCCGTTACCGCTGTGACCTCCGATACCATACTCTTTAAACAGAAACTTTGCAAATGTGGCATTATCGGGTGCTTTATCCTTGTAAAACTGCTCGACACGGAATTTTCCGTCCTGAAACCCTGTTCCATAATGCGTTAATTCATACTTGAAAGCCTGCTCAATATCAACGCCGCCTATGATCTGTCTTTCTCTGTTATCTTCTCCGATAAGATTTCCAAAAAAGTCAAGCTGAACAGGTTCGGAAAATTCATCAAAGTCATCATATACAAAGTGTTCTTCTTCATCTTCATAGCTATTATCCTCAACAGTTTCACTGGTTTCAGCGGCGGGCGTGTCCTGTTCCTGCAACTTCTGAACATCTTCAGCCGGAATATATTCAAAACCGTCCTCGTTAAAGTGATCTTTCCAATGCCCAATTACAGACCGTACAGCCATATTTGAAGACTTATCGACGTTTTCAAGACTTATGGAAAAATCGCCGTCAATTCCAGTAATACGCCATATATTACCGTCATACCGAACATTGTCACCGACATCTAAATCATCTGTTCCGACAGTTGCCTTACGTTTTGCCAGTTCTGCCTCGCGGTAACGGATAAGGACGCGGAACTCATCGTGAGTAATTCCAAACCGCTCTGCGTAGCTTTTCTCCCTGTCAGACAGACGTATCTGTTCAGCAGCCTTATTCGCTCCTGCTTTTTCGACCTGTCCCTCGATATACAGTATATCGGCATAGGCATTTGTATCGAAGAAAAGCCTGTCACTATCAGAAAAGTTTTTGTAGATTTCTTCCGGAGAGCGCGGACTTTCAGGGTACGGCTCATCCTTGAATATAAGGCTATGCTCATACCTTTGAACGGTTTCAGCCATAGTGAGTTCTTTGATAGCGCGCGAAAAATCGGAGAAATGCACATCATTTATTGCAGCATTGTAAAGTTTACTGTATCGGCTTTCGATAGGCAGACTATTCCATTCATTTGAAAAATTCAGTTTTTGCACCGCAGCCTGTTTCTCTATACTGCGCTTATCTTCCGCACTCAGTCTATCATCATAATACTTGATAATACCTTCATCGGAAATGTGTGCCACAATGGGATAATCCCGTGTTTTGGGGTCAGTTTTGGACGTATCATAACAGGTAATGCCGTTTCCGAGTAAACCGAAATGTATAGTGGTTTCGGCTTTCTGATTTATTTCGGTTTTTTCAGCTTTTTCCGACAGGTATTCTTCTGCTTGCGGCAGATAACTTCCGAGAGTACCCGTTTCCTGCGCTCTTATCGGATTTATGTCTATCCCGATACCGTCAATGTCAAACGGACTTTCGTGCAGAATGTTGAACAGAGCGTCCTCTCTCATATCCGTATCAAATTCAACGGTTATGTCAATATCCGAGCCGCTGCTTTCAAGTCCACGGCTTCGTGATCCTGTCAGAGCAAGATTTACGATCTTTGCGTCTATCCCATTATCTTCAAGAATACCGTTTATGTATTCTCGTGTCAGTTCTTCAATATCTTCCGCTGTCCTACCGTTGACAGAGTTGAAACTTTCTCTTGTGCGGTCTTTATAGTCAGAAATGACCTTGCTTTCGACTCTCTGAACTTTATCCGCATAGTATTTCTTGACACTCTCTTGACTTATTTCACCGAGCCTCAGATATTCGGCATATTCGTTACATTCCTCAAAACTTCCGATATACAAGACATCACGGGGGATAGTTGTACCGTTTTCCGTCTTTTCGTATGCTTGCAGAAATGCTTCATTATTGCTCCCCAATTCGGGATTAGCCTCAACTTTGAAAACAGGCTCACGCTCAATGCCCGTGACCTCAAATTTATCATTGTCGGAATTGAGCAAGCTATGAATGATAAAGGAATAGTTTCCTATCCCGAAGTCCCGCAGCTCAACACGTTCGTTGTTTTCGTCCGCAGCAGTCAGGACAGAGCCTTTGTGTTCGATCTGTTCAAGACGATAATCGGTATAGTTCTTGTTATCACCGGAAAGCCTGTTTAGGTAGATCGTGCGCTTATCACGCATTGTAAGGTAAAGATTACCGTATTTTTCCAGATCTTCGCGGTATTGCCTGTCAAGCTCCGCGTGTCTGTCAAATTCCTTGCGCGCAGCCTGAATGACCGCCTCGCCCAATTCTTCCCAAGTATATTCTTTCTGAAAGCCGCCTTTTGTGCTAAAAGTTACTCCACTATCGGAGCTTACAGCCTTTATATCTACATATCCGGTTTTATCATAAGGTTGTCTTTCATAATTAAAGCTGAACGACACCGTTCCGGTGACAAAGGAATATACTCCTTTCGCAAGTTCTGCGCGTATATCTTCGCCGTTGTTATATCTCGTGGTGATTTCTTCAAACTTGTCCGCGGTCATACCGTTTCCGAAAAGCCAGCCATCGCCGGAACCGCTGTATTTCGGCGCGTGTTCGTAGTCAAACAGCTTATCACCAAGATCGTCCATTTCGTCACTTGCGAGCATACTGTCCGCAATTTCGTCAAGTTTGTCGGATATAGCGCGGCGGGCGATACGTTCCTCGCGGGAAAGAGTAAAATCGTGTATCTGCTCAAAGCCAACTCTATCTACATAGTGCGCGGATACCCTCCCGCTGTCCTTAATAGTGATTATGTCGCTTACAGAAAGCGAATGACCGTAAAAATCTTTTGGTCGGTTTATGTTGAACTGTGTGTAAATATCTTCAAGCGTTTCGCCAGGCTTCAATCGTCCGCGGTAAACACGGGTATAGTTCTCGCGGTCAACATACAGCTTTCTTTTTTTCAGTTCCGCAATGGAGCTAAAACGGTAATCCCTTAATTCTTCCCCTTCTCCCAACTGAAAGATCGCATATCGCGGCTCTATAAGGGCAGAGAGCTTATCGGCAAAATCTTCATCTCTTGTGGAGAATGTTTCGCTGTTTTTCAAAAAGTCCCGCACGCTGAAAGGAAATTCGGGCGTATCAATATCCACAAGCGTCGTTTTTGATACCGATGAAAGATAGTCAAGAGCGTCACTTGTTATAACAGCGTCAAATAACTGATCGTAAGTAAAGGTGTTGTAAACAAGCTGTCCGCCGCTGGAACTGTCGGGATTAAAATACACCCACGTTACGCTTTCGTTTTCTTCATTGACATAGAATTTGTCTGTTTCCTCAAGACTGCCGAGTACGCTTTCAACCTTTTTATTGACCGTCTCCCGTATTATATCCGTCAGCTCATTATCGGAAAGCTCACTCATAGGTATCTTATCCTCATAGCACACCGCATAGACTTGTCCGTAAACCGTGTCGGCAAACTCGTTACCGCTGTTCATTTCATCACGAATTATCGGAAAAAGAGGATTATCGTTAGTGTCGAGAAACTCCCGCGTCAGATTGATAACTCTGTCACGGTCTTTGTCGTCTTCGGTCTTGCTTTCGGATATAGCCTCATACCTACTAATTTTATAGCCGTTCTGTACAAGGTAATCGGCTATTTCTTCCGCACTTTCAGTACCGTACAGCCAAGCGCCTTTTATTATCTGCCCGTACCTATTGCTGTCGGCA
>JAFZOA010000510.1 GCA_017550775.1 Ruminiclostridium sp.
ACTTGAAAAGACCGGCAAGCATTTCCGCTTCGGCCGTATTGTCGTGTCCGAGTGTGTGGGCGACGGAAGAACGTTCAAGGATACATATATCTGGCGTTCAAAGAGCGCCGACGCCGCGAGAACGGACTCGATACGCTTCTCGAACAAGGAACTGAACGATTTCTGCAGCCATTTCGACAAGAACCTGCTGCTTTCCGTTTATCCCGACAGTGACGGCAGCCTGAGAGACAATGCGTATGTTTCGTACCTTGCTTCCAACAGGATAGGCTCTGCCACGGTCAGCGGCTTCTTCAGAAGCGGCCGTCTCGTCGGAATGGTAAGCTTCCAGGATCCCGCAGGCAGCTACCGCTGTTCGATAGAAGAAGCAAGAGTGCTCCACGAGCTCACACGCACGATCTTCTCGTTCCTCATCAAGCTGCGCGAAGCCGAAAAATCGCGTGACAGCGCCAATTATGCCGCAAGTTATGACGTTCTTACGGGGCTTATGAATTTCAGATGCTTCAAGAACCACGTCGTAAAATATATGGAGAACGCCTTTGAAAACGACAAGTTCGTTTTCCTTATGGCCGATTTCTCGAACTTCAGCTATGTCAACAGCCGCTATGGCTACAAAGAGGGCGACGAGCTCCTCAAAAGCTTTGCTTCCGCACTCTCGTATTTCAGCGATAAGGTACGTTATGTGTGCAGGGTCGAGGCCGACCGTTTCTGTGCACTTGCGGAATATGACGATAAGATAGTCAGCGAGTTCGAGAGCTTTACAAGACGCTTCTCATCAAATGAGCTTCTTGTCGGCGGAAATTCGAGCTTCGGCATCATGTCGAGCGCGTATATCCCCGATATGACCGCCGCGTTCAGCTTCGATACCTGCTACGATAATGCGAACCTTGCGCTCAAGTTCTCAAAGGCGCACAATATCGCTATCTGCAGCGTCTATAAAGCCGAGATGCGTGAAGAGCTCAACCGTACCATCGAGATCGCGGGCGACGCTATGCGCGCTTTGAAGAACAGCGAGTTCAAGGTGTTCTTCCAGCCGAAAGTCTCGATCTCGCAGAACCGTATCGTCGGAGCAGAAGCTCTTGTGCGCTGGATAAAGCCGAACGGCGCGATAGTCACCCCCGACAGCTTTGTCCCGTTCCTTGAAAAGAACGGTTATATAGTAAATGTCGATTTCTTCGTTTATGAAGAGGTCTGCAAGTATCTGAGACGCCGCATCGACGCGTGTCAGGATGTCGTTCCGATATCCGTGAACGTTTCTCGTATCCACATGCTAAAGAACGACTTCATCTCGCACCTTGTCGAGATAGTCCGCAGATACCGCATTGATCCGGGTCTTATCGAGCTTGAGCTCACCGAGAGCGTGTTCATCGCCAACGAGGATAATGCGATAAGAACGCTCGGAAATCTTCGCGAAAAGGGCTTCAAGGTATCTATCGACGACTTCGGTTCCGGCTATTCGTCGCTGTCGCTTCTCAAGCGTATGCCCGTTGATGTACTCAAGATAGACAAGGGCTTCTTCTCCGGTGACCACATGCAGGAGAAAGAGAGCATTCTTCTCTCAAGCGTCATCGATATGGCGGACAAAATGGATATCGACATCATCTGCGAGGGCGTTGAGACCGAGGAACAGGTCGATTTCTTAAAGCATACGAACTGCGACACGGCTCAGGGCTTTTTCTACGCAAAGCCTGTTCCGATCGCCGATTTCGAGGACCTTCTCGAAAACGGGATAAAGATAAATTAAGAATTAAGAATTAAGAATATTGGTGTCCGCTTCGCGGACGTATCTGGATCGTGACGAAACTCAGCAAATGGCAAACAGACCGATAGAAGTGATCTATCGGTCTGTTTTTTTACTGCCTTGTTCTGTCACGATTCAGAATAGTCGCCGCAGGCGACACCACATCTCTTCACTTTTCTCTATTCACTATTCACTTTTCACTTCTTCTGTTCTATCTTCTTCCGCCGGTGAATACAATAGCATAGAAACAAAACGAAAAGGACGGACAAACATGGATAAGACAGTAAGATTCTGCGAAGCTGCGGCGCTGCTGCCGCCGTTCGAGAACGTTCTTCGTACAGTCCCGCCGCGGATAGCGGAAAAGGCGTGCGAGATAAGGCTGAGAACGGGCAGACCTGTGATCGTCGAAGCTCCGGACGAGCGGTATATCTGCACGAATACAGCGGTCTCTCCGGACG
>JAFZOA010000511.1 GCA_017550775.1 Ruminiclostridium sp.
GGGCATCGATGCTGCCATCAAGATCATTTCCATTCCCGCCAGTGAGTCGGAGACGGATACACTGCGAACGGAAGGCTACAGCGCCTCCCAGAGCCAGAGTTATTATGATGACGTTGCCAGGCAGTACATCTCGGAAATCGAGCTGATGGAACAGCTCAAGGGAACGCCGCATGGTGAGGACATCAAGCTCTACGGCGCGGACGGAGTTCCCGTGCTGTTCGACGGAAAGGCCGCGGATATCTCGCGCGGGGACAAATACTCGCTCGTGAAGATATACTACCCCAAGACCGGAGAATGGCGCGTTACGCTGAAGTCGCCCAAGGACACGCAGATGGACGTGAACTGCATACTCACGAGAGACTATGATCTCAACGTCACGGTGCTCTCGGACAAGGCGATTGGAAAGGACACGAAGCTCAAATTCAGAGCTGTCCTCACAGACCCGGAATCGAACGTTATCACAGACGAAAACATAATCGGCAAGCTTACCGGAAAGATGATAATAAAGGACGAGACCTCCGGCGAAACGACCGAAGCTCCGCTTGAATACAAGGACGGGGCATACACCGGCGAAGGCGTTCTCGGTTCTGACAGCAGATTTACCGTTCAGGCAAGCCTTTTCAGCTCGAACATCGATATCCGCAGCGAGATAATCACGCTTGAACCCGGCGATGAGAGCATCATCGAGCCGGAAGGCCCGCTCAAGCTCATACTTATCTGCGCCGGCGGAGCGGTCGTTCTGATACTGCTCATCATACTTATCATAAAGAAGATAAAGTCGAATATCCGTATGTGGTCGGGAAGGCTCGTTGTAACGGTGAATACCGGCGGAATGCCTCTGCCGCCCGCAAATTACGACTTCGCTAAGAAATGCCCCGGAAAGCGCAAGGTAATGCTTTCGACGGTAATGAACGCGATCTTCGACAGTGCGGAGACAGCCGACGCTATCCCGAAGAGCATAACATCGGGCATTGCGATAACGATGACCGAAAGCGGCGATATCCGCGTAGGCAAGGTGAACGGACTTGAATACAACGGCGGCATCACCCTCGGGAAGAATGTCGTGCTCTCGAACGCCAACCGCGTCACGCTGCGCTACAAAGACAAACTCGGCACCGCGAACACTGTCATCATACAGTATCTGAGGACATAAAATACCGGTGCATGATGAATATAACGTTTTCCGCTCTGTGAAGACACGGATGTCGTAAGGAAGTTTTCCAGAGCGCCGCATGGACGCGGCGCATACGAAAGAAAACTTCCGAAATTGGGGGAGGAAAACAATAAATATATAAGGTTTTGGAGGATAATATGGCAAGAATCACGGAATCACAGAAGGAAAACATATCGCTTATGAGCGTTGACCTCGGCGGCTCGATGTCGAGCGCGCAGATAAGGGTCGAATCAAAGGGCAACCCCGTGCTTATCATAGGTCTCGGCGGTACCGGAATGGACGCGCTTCTCTATACGAAGCAGCTTATCAACAAACGCTTCAAGCTTCCCGACGACGCACCGAACAAGGCGCTTGCGATACCGAACAATATCCGCATTCTCGGTATAGATTCCGACAGCACATATTTCAAGAAAAAGACAGACAAGAAGGACGGAGAGATGCGCTTCGCGGTAGGCGAGTACGTCTCCATATCCGCGTCCGTTGAGCGTTTTCTCGCAAACGAGCACCTTATCCCGCCGTATGTCAAGGAATGGCTCGATGACCCCAGACGCATCTACACGAAGGTCAAGGGCGGCGGAGATGACGGCGCAAACGGTATAAGACAGTCCGGCCGTA
>JAFZOA010000512.1 GCA_017550775.1 Ruminiclostridium sp.
ACACCCAAAACTATAATAGCATTAAATCATCCGATTTGCAAGCTATTAAGCGGTTTTTACAGCTTTGCTCCAATAATAAATCACATGATTTCTAAAACCTTACAATTTCGGCTTGCACTTTTGTTGCATTTGCAATAAAAATGGTGTATAATATTGTTCGATGTGACGAAATTGAAAATATTCTTCAAATCATGTCACAAAACGGCTATTCCATTCGATTTATTGTTGAAGGTGCCTTACACAGAAAGGGGGATAGGAATGACCGACAATGAGCTTGACAGATGTATGCGAAAATTCTATACAAATGTTTATACCGTTGCGTTGTGCCGCTGTAAAAACCCGTCTGATGCCGACGACATAGCACAGGATGTATTTCTTGATCTTTATACATATCGCGGATCATTTACCGGAGATGAGCATATCAAGGCGTGGCTGCTGCGCTGTGCAGTGAATAAAAGTATAGATCTGGTGCGTTCTCACTGGTATAAGTTCTCTTTGCCGCTTGAAGCAGCAGATTACAGGATTCAGGGTGATATTGCTGACAGCAGTAATTCTGAGCTTTTGAAAACTATTATGAAGCTTAACCGGAAAATCGTAGAGGTATTGTATCTGCATTATTTTGAAGAGTATTCGATCCCGGAAACTGCAGAAATACTTGCTATCAGTGAAGCTGCTGTCAGGGCACGCCTATCCCGGGGCAGGAAGCAATTAAAAAAATTGCTTGGTAGTGAAAGGAACTGATAATATGGATTATAAAGAACTCTGTAAAAAAGCCTTTTCGTCTGTGAGAGAAACATATCCTTGTTCCGATCACGAAACGGCATTTGAAAATGTCAAAGAAAGGGCGAAGAATATGAAAAATAGGGAAGATAATGTACGGCAAGTTAAGTTTACGGAGATCACTCCGGAATATATCAAGCCAAGGAAATCGCACAAGGCACTTAACGTGTTCTTTGGAATAGCAGGAACAGCCGCGGTGCTTGCAGGTGCGGTGTTCGGACTGAAATTTCTTGCCGATAACGGCGGGCTCAAGGGTCCAGATGTGCAGGGAGCGGGAGCAGGCTCGTCAGCTACGTCGGAAACTGAACCGCCGTACACCATGCCGGCAAAGGAGGGCGAGGAGTTTGTCGCGCCGACATCTAATACTGTTGACCCGGAGACACTGCCGGATATAAGCGAGCTTTACGGGAAACCTGTTCAATTTCACGATGCTACTGTTTGGCTGAACAGAGCGGAATATGACGGCGAAACATTTACCGCAAGATTCAGCCTTCTGTACAAGGGCGATAATTATGAAACTTACTCTCCGGAATATGTAAAACTTACTGTCGGGACCCCCATAGATTATACTACCGAGAAGTTCAGTATAGAGGAAGTTCCCGAAGCGGACAGCTACACTCACCGCTGCACTTATTCCGTGCCTGTAAAGCTTGAAACCGGCAAGTCTTATGCTATGGGAATAGAGTATCTTAACACAGACGGAACACACACACAGCCTATCGAAGCGGACAGACAGCATTATAAATATGTTTACAAGCCGATGATAGAATTCTGGTTTGGTGATCTTCCCGACATTACCGGGCTGAATATAGAAGACGCAAAGGAAATACTTGAAAACGCACATATAAACTACTCGATCACTCGACATGTAAGCGATGACGTTCCCGAAAACTGTGTGATAGGAACTGTACCGCAGGCGGGAGCTGAGATCAACTCATCGGTGATCGTCAATGTCCGGATCAGCAGCAGTGTTCCGGCTGTATTTGATGATTTCGCCGCCGCGGGAAAGGTTTACGGACACGATTTCATTGATTTCGGAGTTGACGCGAAGGTGCGTTGTTCAAATGTTTTCGGCTTCGATATCATACAGGCGAGCAAGTTCACGGAAAATGTTCAGTTTAATGAGGACGGAACTATAAGCGGTGAAGTTCCTACTGCAATAGGTTCGCCTAACGAAACAAGAGACAGCATTATCCCTGAGCTTGCGATTCAGACCGTTATTCTTGCAAGCACTCCCGAAGAGCGCTTAAAGGGGTTCGTATTAATGAGCGGATTTTACCCCGAAAAGCTTGAACACTCGTCATATTTCAGCGAAAAGCTCGGGCTTACGGTCGATGTGTATTACGGAAGAACCGGAAATGTTTCCAACGGTTTCGGCACAGAAAAAATAACATCTTGGGCATTTATTGACGACGGAGACGCGCTGTATATCCTGAGCTTTGAAAACGCATACTGTCTCGCGGACGTTGAAACAGCGGCAAGGAAAGTGACCGACTATGACCAGAAAAACGGCTATTACGAAGGCGAAGAAGCCCTCAACATCCTGAAACAGTACGCGGGCGAGGACTACTGCTTCCCGCTGGAGAACTGGACGAAAAACGTGATAAACTACCGCACGCACGACGAATGGACCGGCATTGATACAAGCACAGACTACCGCTTCAATATCCCCGCAGAGGAAGGCGAGCCGATACTTGCGGTAACGGGCGGCACCGTGATCGAAACAAATTCGCGGAATGTCCCCGGACAGGGCGAGGGTATTTACATCACAATACAGGCTGCCGACGGCAGGAAGTGGAGATACAGCCACCTTAGCGACATTTACGTCAGCGAGGGCGATATAGTCAAAGCTGGCAACAGAATCGCCGCGGTCGGAGCGACGGGTTGGTGTACGGGTCCGCTGGTGTGCATATCTTTCCCCGACAGCGAGGTCATTGACCCCGTCGCTGTCGAAGGCGGAATTGTCGGTATTGCGCAAAACATTGAATAACAGAACAGACCCTCCGTATCTATGCTTTACGGAGGGTCGTTCTTGTGTAGGGGTATTTATTGTTCTACTGCGGCTTGTTCGTATTCATCCGCAGCGTCAACCGGTAGAATATCGCCGTGGTCACGAAGATTATCAAGCTCCTCCTGCGCCACCGGCAAAGACGCGTATATTTCCGCCGCTCGTGCCGTATGAGCCTCGGTTATCGGGTAAAGCATTCCGTTTCCGACATCCTGACCGTAATACAGGTAACTGAGCCAGATATAATATCGCTCGTCTCCCTGATAGCTTGTTTTTTCCGCAGTGTATGACATAAGCTCGTTCAGCAGCTCGGGTTCATCCGTAAGACGGCGCATTTTGCTTTCCGAGTAGCCGTCTTTTATTGCCGCCCAATCACTGTACAAAGAAGACACGTTCTCGACGCTTCCACTGTTTTCATCTGTACTTGCTTTTATCAGGAACGCCGAATACCCTGACCAGTCCTGTGCTGTATCTGGGAACAGGTCGATACCGTGAGCTTTGAGCAGCGCCAGAGTTCTTGTATAGAAAGGATATATCCTGTAATCATAATCGCATATATTAGCCGCGCGTATGCCATTTTCATCAGGTCTGTAGCTGTATATCCTGCGGATGTATATATTCCTCGGGTGTAGGTATTCGGAACGATAGACCTGCTCAAATGTCGCCGACTTCGCGTCCTCGATTATCGCTTCATACAGCTCGTCGGTGTCAACATCTGACTTTACCATATACTTTTCCTGCTCTTCTTCGTCTGTGATATTCGGTCCCTGCGATGATGTCCAGATGTAAGCGAAATCCTTCGTCCTTTCGAGCGTATATGTTACCCACCTGCCGTCATCACCGCGCTCTGTACGCGACTGGTCTTCGGGTTTCTGATACTGGTACTGCATACTGAATCCGCCGTAGCGGAAATACAGATCGTACAAGGTCTCCGCATAGCTCTCATTGAGGTCATACGTGCGCACATCAACATAATTATCCCCATTTAAATACTCTATCATGACATTGACAGGAGCACGCATACCAAGTCCGTTGCCGGGGTGCTCGGCTAATATCCTTTTGTGCAACTCTGCAGCATCCTCATAAGGAACATAGCACTGCATATTGTCCCAGTGATAGTTAATAGATAACCTCGCGTTATCCGCGACCGCGGCGGACGGGATATGTGTAGTATATCCAAAGCAGCCGGTAGCGGGGATAACCGCACATATACCGAAGCAAACTCCCGCGGTCACGACAAAGCGTGCCGCGGATATAGGGAATTTCTTTATTGAGCCGCCGCCGATTATCTCCATTATGATGAATACGACTATTGCCGCGCCTATGCAGATAAACACGAACGGCAGATCATATTTTTCGGTCGTACCGCCGCCGAAAATGCTGTAAAAATTCGTATATTGTACATATTCCGGCGCGAATATCCTCATTCCGAAGAATGTCATCACAGCAAGCTCAAACAGCGCTGTGAAAGCATGCCGCGCGTATTTGAACACGAACGGGTCGCCCGTGCGCTCGGAAAGTCTGTGCTTCTGAACAAAGTATGATCCTGCAAACAGCGCGATAACGTATACCGCAATAAATATATATCCCCACGGCGAGGCGTTAAGCAACTGGTGGAACGATCCCCCCCCGAACGCAAACAGGAAACCGACAGGCGACAGCAGTGACATTACGCTCGTGTCCATAAGGCTGTTGCTGTTTGCTCCATAAGCGCCGCTCAGCGCTATCACCCACAGGCAGAACGTTGTTACAGGTACCGCCGCCTGCACAAGTACAGTCATTATGACCGCTATGGGAGTGCGCCCACAGAAGCTTATGACAAACAACGACATAGCCACCAGCATGATCGCTGCGATAATGAACTGCGGTATTATCCTCTCTAACTGCCCGCAATAATACAGGTATTGTGGTGTGCCGCCGTTCGGATACATATACGAATAATCAAACGAGCGAACATGAGCAGCCACCGCCACGCCAATACCGCAAACAGCGAATATCGGAACAAACTGCGCTGTGAGCACCGAGAGAAGGTCTCCGAAAAAGCGCTGTGTGTGAGTTACCGGCAACGAAAGATCCATATTTACATAATCCTTCTTATGTAGATAACGGAACCCTTCAAGCCCGATTATAAGCATGACCACAAGCCCGCCGAGAACTCCGACTACGAATAACTTCCAGCCGAGGTCGTTGCACAGAGCCTTATAGGTACCATAGTTGTAATCAGCCGTATCGCTGAGCGTTTCCGAGACATAACCCTCAAGGAATATCGAATACAGCGGGAATGTCATAAAACCGAACACGGAAAGCAGTATTATAAGATATTTCAGCCTTCCGAGACGGGAAATATAGTATTGAAGAAATCTATTCTTCGAGCTTTGAGCCGTCATAACCCACGCCCTCCATTTCATATATAAATATCTCTTTTAGCGACAGCTTTGTAAGGTCGCAGAGCTTCGGCGAAAGCTTCTCCACGGCGGCTCTCACCTTTTCCGCGCCGCCCGCCGCGATTATATCGGTAAGGCTTCCCGTGACCGAAATGTACTTAACGTCCAGCTCGGGCAGATCGTCTGCGGTGATCTCGCGGTCAAACGCCGCGCGCACCTTGACGATATCGCTCTTCACGCTGTCAAGCTCGCGGTCGAGCAGCATCTTCCCCGCGTGCAGAAGTCCCACGCGGTCGCAGAACTCGTCGATCTCGCTCAGATTGTGCGACGAGAACACTACGGTGAGCTTGTTGTCAAGCATCTCGTCTATCAGTATGTTCTTGATTATCGTGCGCATCATCTGGTCGAGCCCGTCGAAAGCCTCGTCGATGAACAGATACTTCGTCCTGCAAGCAACGCCGCATATCACGACGGCCTGACGCTTCATTCCCTTTGAAAACTTGTGCATTATCTTGTCTTCGGGCAGTCCTACAGTCTCACGCAGCTTCTCAAACAGCTTTTCGTCAAATGTCGGATAGAACCGCTTATAATAATTGCGCATCTGCCCGAGCGTCATGTTTGAATACTGCACCGTTTCATCATCGACGAAGAACAGCCGTTCCTTTATACCGGCATTGTCGTAAACCGGCTCGCCGTCTATGGTTATAGTTCCGGCGGTCGGGCGGTAAATACCGGTCATCATCTTTAACAGCGTTGACTTGCCCGCAGCGTTGGAACCGAGAAGTCCGTACGAACAGCCCTCGGGTATCGTGACGGTAATGTCGTCAACGGCGCGGTTATCGCTGTAATCCTTGACGCAGTTCCTTATTTCTATCATTATTCCTTTCCCTCTTTCACAATTTTTTGCCGAAAATCTCATCTGCGATATCATCGACAGCTGCGCGGTCAACTCCCGTTTCGGCAGCCTTTCGCATTGCTGCTCGCAAGGCTTCGGCAGCTTCATTTCTGACAGCCTCCGCAGCTTTACCGCCGGAAGAAACATAGCTTCCCTTTGCAGGCAGCGAGTAAATCAGCCCGCTTTTTTCAAGTGCCGCATACGCTTTCTGCACGGTATTCGGACTTATGCCGAGCTCCTTCGCGGTCTCTCTTACCGCGGGAAGCTTTTCATCGGGTTCGAGTATCCCAAGCGATATGAGACGTCCGATCTCGCTGATA
>JAFZOA010000006.1 GCA_017550775.1 Ruminiclostridium sp.
CCTTCTTGTTGATGATGACCTCATGTTCCTTAAAATGATGTCGGAATGGTTTTCCATGAAGTATAATGTTACGGTGTCAAAGTCGGGTATGCAGGCCATATCGTTCATAACAAAGCATAAGCCCGATCTTATTCTGCTCGATTATGATATGCCGATAACACCCGGTCCACAGGTAATGGAGATGATACGGAGCGAACCCGATTCCGCCAATATCCCGATAATCTTCCTTACCGGAAACAGCGATCAGAAAAGCGTTATGAGGGTAATGGCGCTGAAACCGCAGGGATACCTGCTGAAAACCATGGATAAGCACCAGATAATGGAAACGGTGGATAACTTCTTCAAGACACAAAAGTGGAAGAATATTCAGGGGTAAGACTCCGACGGAAAGGCTGTTTAAGAATAACAACCTTTCTGAAAAATCAGCACTCGTAAAGCAGTTGCGCCCACCGGATAAATCCGACAGGCGTGTAGTTTTATACGGTTTTCTGAAACTTGTTGAATTTAAGGAAACGCTGTTTTATCTTGCACAAATTCCTCTTGACTTGCGCCGGTAAGCTCGCGGAGAATTTGTACGATCTGCCAACTAAATCTACAACGCAATCAACGCTCAATCTTTAATCATCGTTTCCCTGACGACGGCTCGCGAATATCCTTTACCGCCGTTCTCGTGCTTTAACACGATCACAACAAATAATTACAAGGAGATTGTAAATGAGAAAAACAGCATCTTTTTTTCTTGCGACAGTGACAGCCATGTTTATGCTGTCGGGCTGCGGCAGCTCCGGAAGCTCTTCTGCTCCGACTGCGCCGGTTATCAGGGAGAACGCTTCGGTAAGCTATCTCGGCCCGGAAGGAACATACACCGAGGAAGCAGCTAAATACTTCTTTTCTTCCGGCGGAAGCTTCATTCCGAAGGAGACAGTTGACGAGGCAATAGAGGACGCGGCAGCGGGAATATCCGATTACGCCGTGATACCGCAGGAAAACACGATCGGCGGCGCGGTAACTAACTACGTTGACGCGTTCCTGAGCCGTGATGATGTGTATGTGGTTGGTGAGGTAGTCCTGCCGATAAGCCAGACGCTTATGGGGATACCCGGCACGACGATCGCTGATATCAAGACTGTCTGCTCACACGCACAGGGAATAAAACAGTCCGAGCAGTGGAGAAAAGAGAATATGCCCGACGCGGTCACCGAGGAAATGGGCAGTACAGCCGCCGCAGCCGCTTATGTCGCCGAACAGCAGGATAAGTCGATAGCCGCAGTTGCAGCTCCGGGAGCCGCCGGGCTGTACGGGCTTGAAGTGCTCGCGGAGAATGTGCAGATAACCGACTCGAACAAAACACGCTTCTATGTACTGTCAAAGGAGCGTGTAACGGGCGGTACGAACGCAGTATTCGCCGCGACCTGCGAAGCGAGCATGGTAGATGATATCTTCGTGGAGATACATGGTGCAGGGCTTTAACTTGTCACGATACATGACCGTCCGGAGGGCAGTAAGCTCGGAAAATACAACTACATCATCGAGGCGGAAGCTCCCGGCGGTATCACCGATAAGCATATCGAAAGCATCTGCAAAAACAGTTATATCAGATTTTGCGGCAGCTTCAACGCTGTCTCCAAATAAATGATTGAAAGGAACCGGGAAAAATGAAAACAACAAGAAGAATATTAGCTGCATTACTCGCGTCGTGCATGATGAGCACATGTACTCTCGGCACGGCGGTAACCGCAAGCGCAGAGACCTCCGTAAGCACCACCGCGACAGATAACAAACCCGTTGTCAAAGCAAAGGTGTATGAAGATCACATAATTTTTTCATGGAAAAAAGTCCCCGGAGCAACAAAGTACAAATTGTACACATATTACGACGGGAAGCTGAAAAAACTGGCGGAAACAAAGGAACGCGTCTTTTACCTGGACGGTCCGGTGCCCGGCGCGAAATACTCAATTGCAGTAAAGGCTTATATTGACGGCAAATGGACGAAGATCACAAAGAAGGATATAGTTACCGCGACGGCAGCCGCTGTCAACGGTGATAAAATGCTGTCTCTCTGGACAAAGGACGCCAAAGCAAAGACCGAGCTTATCTCCTACATGAAGGCGATAACCACCGAGGGCAGCAAGGACTACATTCCTTTAGGGAACCGAATAGCTGTGTTTGATTTCGACGGTACGCTGTTTTGTGAGACAGACCAGGGTATCTTTCAGAGTGCGCTGCTGCAATACCGTATCCTCGAAGACCCCGAATACAAGGACAAGGCTTCCGAGCTGGAGCGCAAGGTCGCAAATGCCATGAAGTCGGCCAATAAAGAAAGTGCAGGTCCGGAAGCCCTTGCCGATTTAGATAAAAGTGACATGGAAAAAGCGGGGGCTTCGGCGTTTGCTGGAATGACACTTGAAGAGTACAACGAGTGCATTCAGAGATTCAAGCAGCAGCCTATGGATAGTTATGATGGTATGCTCCGAGGAGAAAGCTTTTACAGACCCATGCTTCAGATCATAGACTACCTCACTGCAAACGGTTTTACGGTATATATCGTAAGCGGAGCCGGAAGATATCTGGTGCGTGATATTCTGTACAACTCCATGCTTTACATTCCTGACGAAAATGTGATCGGTACGGATATGGTCCTTGCCGCGACCGGACAGAACGGTACTGAGGGGGCGGAATATCTGTTCACATCATCGGATAAGCTCGTTCTCACCGGCGAGTCCGGGCCTATCAATATCGGGCTGAACAAGGTGACCGCAATTGCGGAGAATATCGGGAAAAAGCCTGTTCTTTCCTTCGGCAATAGTTCCGGAGACTCCAGCATGAACACATATACGATCACAAACAACAAGTACAGGAGCCTTGCGTTCATGCTCTGCTGCGATGACACCGTGCG
>JAFZOA010000513.1 GCA_017550775.1 Ruminiclostridium sp.
CGTGCTCTGACGCATATCTATATCCATGTTGCCGAGGGAATAAAGCTCAAAATACCCGTTCCCGTAGGATGGCTGGCAGTCCTCCAGAGAGGGCGTCCACGACACGAGCTCGAACATCGAAGGGTCAAACTCAACGCGCATATAGAGTGAGTCAACGAACGACCCGAGGGCGGGAACATCGATATTGACACTGAATGTCTCGCCGACTGCTACCTGTGTTTTGGAGAGCTTTATTCCGCCGCCGGTGACCGCGATCTCTTCCGATGATGTGCTGACCGTGAATTTGAGGTTTGATATTTTGGGTATCCAGAGCTCCTGACGGCCGCCTTCCGCAAGCTCGCCGTAAAGGGTGTTTTCAAGGAAGAAGTAATGCTGACCGGGAGAGGGCTTTTCCAACACGTTCACCGAGGCGGTAAGGGTAAGCCCCGCCTTAAGGTCAACGCTCTGTCCCGTGCCGATATACAGCCCGAAGGAGCCTCCGCCGTAGTCTATCGTACCGCCCTTGACACTCGAACGCACCGAAGTGACCTCAAAGCTGTCGGAGTCATATTTCACCACCGCTGCGCCGCCTACCGCGTACGCGTTGATGATCGGTATCTGCAATGTGACGGTGAGCGATTCCCCGGGTCTGAGATTGCTCTTCGCGTCGGTATACAGACCGCCGGCATTTACGGGAAGCACAGTCTCGGTGACGGTAATGCTCGTATCCGGGAAGGTGATCTGCTTCCAGAGCGAGTCTCCCGATACGCCGTTTTCGTTAGTCGCGCAGACGGTGTGCTCTTCGAGTCTGAATGTGTGGGCACCCAGCACTGCGTCAGCCTTCGCCTTGAAGTCCACGAGCAGCTCCAGCCCGTCAGACATATCGATGTTGACCTTTCCGCTTGCCACACCCATTGAGATCTCACCGGCTTTGGCGGTATTCACGATGACAACTGCATCGCTCATGTCTCCGCAGACAGCGGCAATATCCGATTTCCACTCTGTCTCAACATCGGAAGCAAGAGTGAACGCGTCCTTGTCGTATGTGAACTTTATGTTCATAGAGTCTGCCATGGGAAGTTCAGGTACTCTCACCGCGACGGTAACAGTCCCGCCGCGCCCTACCGTGCCGGAAAGCGCGTAAACACCGTTGCCGGCGCTCTCGGCGTGTGCCGTGAACGATGCCGGTACTGTGAACGCGACCAGCGTCAATATAAGAAACAATGCTTTGATCCGCTTCCACATATATACTTCCCCCTGAACCGAATGTCAGTCTGAATGCCGGTCATATCCCGGCTCAATCGTCTATGTATTTTTTAGTGCGCTTTCTGCGCTTTACGATCTTGCGTGCAAGCAGTGCGCAGCCTACCAGTCCCGCCGGTACAGCCACCGCTATCGCCACCCCGGTATGGGGGTTGAGCGGGTTTGCTTTCCCTGCGGAAACGTCAGCCGTGTCTGCGGGAGCCGCCGCAGCAGCCGTCCCGGCGGGTGACGTTACAGTCTGGACTGCCGCCGTATCCACGGAAGCGGGTGCCTCTGCGGGAGCCGCCACGTTCACCGAGATCTCCGTGACCTCCGGCGACCACAGCGTTTCGTAATCGTAGCCGTTATCCTTGACGTAGGTGAGGTCGTGAAGCGTGAGCCGGAAGCTGTATGTGCCGTCCGCCGCGCCTTTCTTCACCTTCATGTCCGCGGAAAGCGCAAGTCCGCCGGACAGATCTATGTTTCTTGCCGCATTCGCCGCGCTGAGAGCGATAAACCCGTCACCGCTGTTGTACAGCCCGCCGGAGACCGACGGAGCCCAGCTCTCCACCTCGAACACGTCGGGGTCGAACTCAACACGCACAGCCGCCGCGTCCGCGTTTACGGAGGCGGGTGCGCTTACCGTGACAGTAAACCGCTCGCCCGCTTCAAGGTCGCCGTCCGATATGGAAAGACCGTTTACCGACGCTGCCGAAGCGGTAAGCGAAAAGCAAGCCGCCGCTGTTACCAACGCAGCGACCCATAATTTCAGTTTCATTCAAATCACCATATATCTGTATCACTTTATTCCGTCACAGCAAGATACTTACCGTCCGGAGAAAATGTATAAATCTGCATAATACACCACAATATATAGTATATCACTATTTTTCGCGTTCGTCAACTGTATTTTATTCGTTTGTCCGATTTATACAATGCCGGGCGATATATACCGCCGCATTTGTGCTGTTTTACCAATACCGCACAAACAACAACTCCCGCAGGCCGTATATTTCAGGCTGCGGGAGTATTTCTGGCGCTGTCCCGCACGATGCCGCACGGGAATGTATTACCTGTTGAGTATGCACTTCTGACCCAGCATATATCGGAGTATCTGGCTCGCGTCAAGCACGGAGAGCGTTGCGTAAGGATCAACCTCCAGATATACGCAGGCGACCTTCAGAAGGTACGCGCGGGTATCGTCGTCAACGCTGTCGAAGATCGAGTTTGTACCGATGAGATAGCGAAGTATCTGAACCGCGTCATTCTGATCTATCTTTCCCTCGCTTCCGGTCCCGGATGTTATGGCATCTCCGCGCTTGCGAAGCTCGGGATTTATCGAAAGGTCATTTTTCGACAGAGTTACGGTGTATTCGCGGGGTACGAAGCCCGTCGCGGAGACACGCATTGTGTAGCTTCCGGAATCGAGATCCGGGAAGGAGTATCTTCCGTTGGCAGCAATCGTATCCGCTACCTTCGTTCCCTTCGTATCAAGAAGCTCAAGCGTTGCCGTTCCGGAAAAACCGCTTCCGATGACCGTTCCGCTTATCGAGCTGTCGCCGCTCCTGTCCGCGAACTCCACCTTGATCTCAACATCTGAGGCGGTAACGGGGACGATCCCGCCGTTCTGGATATCAATTCCGTTGGCGGTCAGGGATACGAGCACCTTGTCTTCGGGGATGACTGCGGTTACCGTAAGCTTTGTACCGGACTTGACGGTATCGCCGGATTTCAGCACGGCAGTACCGTTCTTTACGGTAACGCCCTCCGGGAATATAACGGCATAGTCCTTCGCGGAAAACTCGACCTTTATATCGACATCGGTGTGATCGACGGTGTAGGTCTTGCCGTATTCATATTCCTCGCCGTTGATCTTAAACGAGGATATCCCCTTACCGTCCGGAATAACGGCCGCGATGCTGAGCACAGCGCCGTTCTTGACGGTATCTCCCGATTTGAGCGCCTTGCCGCCGCTTGTGACGGTGAGGGACGACATGAACGTTACCTTGTAATCCGCGTCCTTGTCCGCAAATTTCGCCACTACATTAACATCGGCGTTGGTGACCGTATATGTCTTTCCGCTCGTGAACTTGCCGTCGTTCACGGTAAACTCGGTGATCTCCTTGCCTTCGGGAACGGCAACACTTATAACGAGCTTGTCGTCCGCGTATATGAGCTGTTCGTTCTCAAGGGGTATACTGTCTCTCGTAACGGTGACTTCCGCCGGGAAATATACGCGGTAGGCGGTCTCGGTCGCGTCAACGTATTCCGACTTGACAGCAACATTCGCCTTTTCCACCGTGAACTTGCTCCCGCTCGTAAACGGCTTGTTGTTCACAGCGAGGGTTTTGAGTATCTTTCCGCTCTGCGCCGGCGCGGTTATCACAAGCTCATCGCCGGTGAACACTTTGGCTCCGGTCGCAAGCGGTATCCCGTCGCGCGTTACTGTCACAGGCGCGCTGAACGTAAGAGTGAATGTCGCGGAGGGGTCTGCGGCAGGCACGGCCTCCGCCTTTTCGGTGCCGTTCACGAGAAGCTTGTATGTCCGTCCGAATTTAAGCGCCCCGCTCATCAGCATAAGATGCTCTCCCATAGCCGAAGCTTTTGTCGAGTATATCTCATTTCCGCTGACATCGAGTATGCGGAGGGTGTCGCCGGACACAAATGACACCGGCTCGTCGGCAGTGCCGAATACTATGTATCTCCCTGTTTTCGGGGCAGGGATGCTGTCGTCAAGGCTTCCGACGATCAGAGTCCCGTCGGACAGATAGATACCGGGTGCAGCACCGGAGCCTGCGTTGAAGGAGCTTCCGAAAAGCTCTGTCTTCCCGCCGGTCACGCTTATCTGCTCGCAGCCGCCGCATACGGCAGTCCCGGCCGTGACATTATGCGTACCGCCGGATATATTCACCTTTCCGGAGAGCGCAGTCATACTCGTGCTTATATCCGTCTTTCCGGAGTAGAGGTTCAGGGTCTTGACGCTCACAGCGCTGTCTCCGGAGCTTATCGTCACCGTCGGACCGGATGTGCTGTCCTTTGTTCCTATATTTACGGTCGTGGCTGTAATGCCCGATTCGCCTGAAGTTATATCCGCCGTACCGCTCGTGATGCTTACGCTGTCGCCGCCGATACCCGTGCCCTGCGTGTCGATGCTGAGGGTACCGCCGGTCATATTCACGTTTTTATCTGCGCTCACCGCTTCATATCCGCCTGTGGGGGCTCCGCCGGAGACTGTCACTGCGCCGCCGGAGATGTTGAGAATACCGCCTGCGCTCCCGCTTGCGGCTACTGCGATACCTTTACCGCTGTCGGAGTCTATCGTGAGCGTTCCGCCCTTTACGGTGACTGTTCCCACGCTCGAAATGCCCTCGTTATCCGCGGTAAGATCAAGTGTGAAATTATCCGCGGCATTCTCGCCTATGACGAGACTTGTGGAACCTTCCGCGGAAATGCCTGTCCCTGTGCTGTCCGCCGTGAGCTTGCCGTCCCCGGTGACCGTGAGCACTGCTCCGGAGATAAGCTCCATATCTGCCGAGCTTCCGGACAACCTGTTGCTGTCACCGGATAAACAGAGCGTCACCGTCGCGTTTTTCCGCACAGACAGCGGAGTGCTTCCGGAAAGATCGAGCTCCGACATCACTACCACCGCATTCTTGACGTTCTCCGACACAACGATGCCGCCGTCGGAGCCGGTGCCGGTGAACATGAACTTACCCGTACCTGTGATAGTGGCGACATTCCCGCTTACGGTGACCTTGTCCGTGCTTGTGGCCGCAGCCGTTCCCGTATCGGAGAATGTCACGGTGCTGTCATAAGTCTCCGGCAGATCATACGCGGAGATATCTATCCCGCTGTACCCGAAGTGGGTGACAGCTACGGCCGCCGCGGCAAGTACCGAGACAAACGCCTTTCCTGCATTTCGTAATTTCATATCTGACACCTCAATATGCATATCGCATAAATTTTACACCATACCACTATATATTGTACCGCATACATCAACATTTGTCAAGTATTTTCTCAGCCGGTGTTCTGCACCGGATAATCCGTGGGCGCCGGCGATCGTCACGCCGCAATTGTAAGCGCGTCTGTCGCCGTGATATATGCCGATTATTTAGGGCAATAATACTTGATATTTGAGGTTGGGTGTGATATAATGAAAAACGGCGATCGGTTAATATACGGTTCCGTAGAACGCGGCTTTCCGTGAGCGCGTCCCGGAGCGTTAAACATAAGAGGTGAAGAAATGAAAAGAAATACAGTAATGCCGGCGGCGATCTTTACAGCCGCAGCGTTGTTCGCGGGCTCGTGCGGGAACGGTACTCCCGCTGCGACAACTGCGGCGGCCGCACAGACTGAGACTTCCGCCGTGACCACCGCGGCGGCTGCGGAGACTACTGAAAGCGAGGTGTCAGAGGTGACGGAGACTACCACTGTGACCACAGAGGACAGAAGCCCTGTATTCGAGGGCGGATATGAGACGATAGAGCAGGACTTTTACCGTGACGGAAAGAAGATCGCCGGAAAGCTTTTCATGCCGAACGGCAGCGGTGATTTTCCCGCCGTGATACTCGGCCACGGCTTCAACGCCAATATGTCCAATGTGGAGGGCTATGCCAAGGCGCTTGCCAATGAAGGGATAGCCGCGTACATCTTCGACTTTATCGGGGGCGGGAGCAACATACAGAGCGACGGTCTTATGACGGAGATGTCCGTGCTTACCGAGGCGGAGGACATGAACACCGTGTTTGACGGAGTTGCGGCGCTCGACGGCATAGACGGGAGCAAAATGATAGTAATGGGCGAGAGCCAGGGCGGATTTGTCGCGTCCTACGTTGCCGCGTCGCGCCCGGAGGATATACTCGGTCTGGTCGCGCTGTACCCGGCTTATGTCATTCAGGACGACTCGCGGAAAAGGACTCCCGACATCGACAATATCCCCGAGACCCTCAACGTCATGGGTACCACGATAGGCAGGATATATAACTACGACGCGATGTCCTTCGATATCTACGAAATGCTGCCAAAGTGCGACAAGAAGGTGCTTCTGATACACGGCACCGCAGACAACCTTGTCCCGATGTCATACTCCGAGCGCGCTGCGGAAACTTTCCCGGACGCGCGGCTGGAAACTATCGAGGGCGCGGGTCACGGCTTCGGAGGAAAAGCGTTTAATCAGGCAAGGGATCTTGTGATAGGCTTTGTGAAAGAGTTGATCGGATAACAGCGGCATACCGCGAATACAGACATTTACCGACAGGAGGAAAGAACAATGGACATCATCAGAGGAAAGACGGACTGCAAGCCCGCCGAGACCGGATACGACGAAAGCAGGATAGACAAGCTCAACGAGCGGCTTCAGAGCATGATAGACCGCAAGCTCGTTCACGGCGCAGTGTACTGCATCTCCCACAAGGGTAAGATCATAGCGCACGGCTCACTCGGAAGGAACAACGCCTTCGGCGAGAACACCCCCATGCAGCCCGACACAGTGTTCGGCATCGCGTCCATAACAAAGGTGTTCACCGCGACCGCGATAATGAAGCTTGTTGAGGACGGATACTTCAACCTCAACGACCCGGTGAGCGACTGGCTCCCGCAGTTCTCGAAAAAGCCGTTCAGCGACATCAAGATAATTCATCTGCTTACCCACACCTCGGGGCTGTACCCCGACGGCGGCTGCTTCGACGAGGTGCTCCCGAAGTGCAGCTGGGAGCTCGTCGGAGACGCGTTCAGGCTCTGGGATAAACAGGGAGAATTTGACTGGATCTCCGCGGGCATATCGGCGGGACTTCGCAGACCGGTGGGGTCGGAGTGGCAGTACAGCTCGTTCCTGTTCTGCGTGCTCGGCGAGATAATAACCCGTGCGAGCGGAGTTCCCGCGCAGAAATACATAGTGGATAACATCGTAAAGCCGCTCGGTATGCGGGACAGCGGGTTTGATTCCGATATCACCGCCGATATCGCGAAAAGGTTTTTCGTCAGTGACGAAGAAACGAAGGAGTTCCTGAACTGCGTTATTTCCGGAAAAACACCCGAAAAGACCGATGAGCAGAAGATGTGGGATAAGATACCCTCCACCGGCGGCGGACTCAGCTCGACGGTGTATGACCTTGTGCGCTTCGGAAACGCGTTCGTGTACGGCGGAAGGCTTGACGGCGCGCGCATACTCGGCCGCAAGGCTGTCGAGAAGATGAGCAAGGTGCAGCTTCACGGCGTTCCCGACCGCTGCTGGGGTGCGACAGAGCCGAACAGACTTTACGGCATAGGCTTTGACATAAGAAGAACGCCCGCGTTCACCTATTCCGACCACACGATAATGCACGAGGGCTCCGGCGCGTCGTCCATTGACATCGACCTGGACGAGGAGCTTGTTGCGGCATGGTTCGTGCCGTTCGACACCGTTCCGGGTGGCTGGTGTCCCGAGCCGCTTTACAACGTCCAGAACATCATCTGGTCGGGACTTATATGAGCCGGCTCCGGCAGAGATTTGAGGTCTGCAAGGCGGTCGCCTTCGTCACCTACAAGGAGTGGAGCGCGTACCGCTCTCACTCGCTCGTGTCGGTTTTTGTCGGTCCCGTTTACTTCCTTGTGCAGTACTTCATCTGGACGGCGGTCTACGGCGGGAGCGGCACCTTCGGCGGCATGGAGCTTGAACAGACCGTCCGGTATTTCGGGGTGTCGGCGCTTATCGGCTACCTTACCATGGACTTTGCGGACTGGAATTTACAGATGCTCGTTCGGACGGGGAAGTTCCTTACCTTCGCGCTGCGCCCGGTGCATCACAGGTTCTTTGCGCTGTCGCAGAAGCTCGGTCATCGCATTCTCGGCTTCATATTCGAGTTTCTGCCCTGCTTCCTGATATTCCTGTTTGTGTTCCGCGTGGACATAATCCCCGTGCATATCGGCTGGACGATACTCTCGGCGGCACTGGCGTTCCTTATGAACTTCTACGTCAACTACTGCATCGGCATGACCGCGTTCTACTTTGTTCAGGCGCGCGGCATACGCACGGTGTATCAGCTCGTCTCGTCGGTATTCTCCGGGGTGCTGATACCGCTTTCGTTCTTTCCCGCGTCTGTGCAGTGGGTGATGATGTTCTTACCGTTCCAGTACACCAACTACATCACGGCAATGGTCTGGACGGGGAGTGAGAGTATCGGCGAGCTCGGGCTTTCGATACCGCAGGCGGTGCTGTGTCAGGGGATTGCGGTGGCGGCGGCTGCGCTGCTCAGCGAGGTCATCTACCGCGCGTCGATAAAGCGGTTCACGGCGGTGGGCGCGTAAGAAGTGACCGGTGGTTCAAGAAAATGAGATACATAAAGATTTATTTTACCTGTCTGCGCATAGCGTTCTCACAAGCGGCGGCGTACCGCGCGGACTTTCTGCTCGGAAACCTTATAACCCTGCTGTCAAACATTCTTTTCCCGCTTGTGACTGTCGTTATCTACGCGAACGGCGCGCAGTTCCCCGGCTGGCCGATGTGGGAGGTGTTGCTGATACAGTCGGTATTCTCCATGTCAACGGGACTTTCCTCGATGATAACTCACGGCATACTCTGGGCGACCATGGACCATATCCGCGAGGGGAGCTTTGAGGTCGTGCTGCTGAAGCCTGTGTCGCCGCTTTTCTACCTGACGGCGGTGAACTTCTCCACGGACAGTCTGGGGCTGTTTGCCGGAGGTCTTGTGCTCACGGTGGTCTCCGCGTTCAACACGGTCTCCGCCGCGGACGGAGTGCCGGTGTTCCTGCTGCTGTTCTTTGCGGGAACGGCGGTGCTGTGCGGGCTCGACCTTATCATGGCGGCGATAACCTTCAAGTGGGTGGGCAACTCCCGCATACCCGAGATATTCGAAAGTGTGAGCGAGTTCGGAAAGTACCCTCTCGGCATTTTCCCGAAGGCGGTACAGATAACGGTGACATTTATTATCCCGGTAGCGGTGGTGGGATTTCTCCCCGCGTCGGCGCTGCTCGGGCGGCTGGACGGGATAATGCTGCTCGCGGTCATTCCGTGCGTGCTGTTCCTTGCGTTCGGGGTCTGGCTGTACAACGGCATGATAAAGCGCTATGAGGGGGTGGGCGGCTGATGACGGCGATAAA
>JAFZOA010000514.1 GCA_017550775.1 Ruminiclostridium sp.
GGGGCGTGTCAGCTTGTTGAAAAACTCCGAACTTCGAGGCTGGTAACCCGTCCATTCCGGAAAAGTAACATACGGAATGCGTGCAGGCTCAGCCTGCCGAGGGGACGGGGGGCGAGGAGCCCCCAGCGGGGTTTGGGGCAGAGCCCCAACAGGGTCAAGGGGCAGAGCCCCTTGCGCTGTCCGCGAGGACATCTGTCGAAAAAGTTCCTTTTTCGACAGACTGAAACAGCCCCGGAACGGGGCTGTTTCTTTGTATATTCTGTCAGTTCTTCTTTTCCTTGTCGGGGTGAGCGTTCTTCCACACTGTCCATGCGGGTCCCGCAATGAATATCGAGGAATAGCAGCCCGCGATAAGGCCCACAAACATCGGGAATACAAAGCTTACTATCGACTCAACGCCGCAGATAAGCGCTACAACACACATCGCAAGTACTGCGATAGCCGTCGTGATCGTCGTCTTTATCGAACGGGTGAGAGACTGGTTGATACTTGCGTTCACAAGCTCGTCTATCGTGAGCTTCTTGCCGTAAAGCTTGCGGTTCTCACGCACACGGTCGTAAAGTACGATAGTGTTGTTTATCGAGTAACCGAGTATAGTCAGAATTACCGCCATGAAGTTCGCGTCGATCGACAGTCTCATGAACACGAATGTCGCAAATACCATGAATACGTCGTTTGCAAGCGCTACAAGTGCAAATACGCCCGCCGACCAACCGCCGATGTTCTTGAATCTGAACGCGATGTAGATTATGAGCAGAATGAAGGAGAAAATTACCGCTACAAAGCATTTGAGGAAGAATGAAAAACCTGCGCTCGGCTTAACGTCCTGGCTGTTTACAAGGGAAAGGTTGTTGTCCGCAAATGCCGCCTGGAGGTCGTTTGTAACGCCCGCCTGTACGTCTGCGGTAAGTCCTTCGTCCGACGCGAACGATACCTGCACCGTTTCAAGATCTGAGCCGAACGCCGAACCTGTGGTAACGCCGACCGTACCTAAGTTCATAGCCTCTACCGACGACTTGACCGCGTTCACGTCTATCGTGCCGGTGTAGCTGTAGGTAAGCATCGTACCGCCCTTGAACTCGATATCGACCGGTACGCCGATGATGATCGTTGTGATGATAGTGATAACGGCGATCGCTATCGGGATAATGAAGAATATCTTCTTGTTTTTGAGGAAGTCATATCTGTTATTTTGCATTTGCGCCGCCCTCCCTCTTCTTACCGCCGTAAAGAGCGGGATTTCTGAATGCCTTGAACCTCGATATCGACATGGTCATGAGCCTTGTCGTAAGGATACCGAAGAGGAAGTTGAGCAGAACGCCGACCGCGAGAGTGTAGCCGAATGCGTAGATAGTACCCGCGGTGGATACGCCGAACCATGTGAAGATAGGCGTGAGTATGATCGCAGCCCAGCTGTCGGGAGTTCCGAACGCACCCATTAAGATGACCGCGATGATAAGCATTGTGATGTTACCGTCAAAGATAGCCGAGAATGCGCGCTTGAAGCCGATATACAGCGAACCGTCGATCGTCTTGCCCGCCGCGAGCTCTTCCTTGATACGCTCGTTGGTGATAACGTTCGCGTCAACGCCCATACCTACCGCGAGGATAATACCCGCGATACCGGGAACGGTAAGCGTGAAGCTGTCGTTGAACGAGAAGAAGCCTGTTATCGCCGCGAATGTACCTGCGACCTGACCCGCGAGGGAGATAACCGCCATAACGCCGGGGAGTCGGTACATAACGATAACAATGACGGATATCAGAGCGAACGCTATAAGTCCAGCGATAGCCATTGCGTCACGCGCACCGGTACCGAGTGTCGGGGAAATGGTCGAGAAGCTGTCGGTAACGAGCTTGAACGGAAGCGAACCGCCGTTGATCTTGTCCGCGAGAGACTTAGCGTCTTCCGCCTCATCAAAGCTTCCGGAGATCTGAGCGTGACCGTCGTAGATGACCGCACTTACAGTAGGCGCGGATATCTCAACGTCGTCCATCCAGATAGATATGCGTCCGCCGCTTGCGTATGCTTCGGAGGTCGCATTCTTGAACGCTTCCTTACCGCTGTCGTTGAGTTCGAGGGAAACTATCCATGTGTGGTTCTCCTGGTCATAGCCGGGAGTTGCTTTTGCCACGTCCGCACCGGAAAGCACGAGTTCAAGATCCTCATACGTCTGATCGGACGAAAGCTCGCCGCTGTAGCCCTTGCGGAAAGTAAGGAGAGCGGTCTCGCCGAGCTCCTTGACCGCCTGTTCGGGGTCAAAGCTGTCGTCGTCGGACTGCCATGGGAAGCGACAGATAATTCTTTTGCTGTTCAGGTCTACATAGATCTCATAGTCTGTGATGTTTTTGGCGACCATACGCGTTTCGATCATTGCGCGTGCGCCTTCGAGATCGTCGTTCGTAACATTCACAGCGTCCTCGGAGGGCGTGAACGTAACGTCTACGCCGCCTCGGATATCAATACCCCAGCGGATATCCTTAACGCCTCTGATGTGGACGTTTTCGATATCACCGTAAAACGTGCTGAAGCCTGCTATCGCGAAGTATGTGAACACTGCAATGAGTATGAACACGATAAAAAACACCGGTTTTTTAACTTGCTTCAATTGATGTTTTCACTCCGTTTCTTTTGCAAATAGAAATACTATAATATTATAGTGCAATTTGTCATATTAGTCAAGCTATTTCTTTAAATTATTCTCATAATCTGCCTGTAAATCGTCAAATTGCACATTACGACGGCATTTCTGCCGCCGTAATAAGACTATTTGGCTATGAATCCGTTTAACGATCGCGCACAGACGGGGCGCACCTTTATACATTGAGCTCCGCCTTTTCGCCGAGAACATCTCTGTTCGCGTCGAGAATGGGCTTCACACATTCGTTCAGGAATTCCGTTACCTGCTCGGGCGCACGTCCGGTGAAATGCTCGGGCTGTAAAGTCGCGAGGATCTCTTCCTTTGTTATGCCGAAAACGGGGTCGGCGGCTATACGGTCAACGAGGTCGTTTTCTCCGCCCTCTTCCTTGACTACCTTTCCCGCAGCCATGGAATGCTGA